>NZ_MOMO01000217.1:0-42708 GCF_009933855.1 Pseudomonas sp. SG-MS2
GGGCTTCAAGTTCTGCCTGGGCCACCCGTGGGAATTCATGGGCATCGCCAAGGCCATGCTGGAAACAGGCATCCTGCCCGACTTCATCGTGGTCGATGGCAAGGAAGGTGGTACCGGTGCCGCACCGGTGGAGTTCACCGACCATATCGGTGTGCCGCTGCGCGAAGGGCTGCTGTTCGTGCACAACACTCTGGTTGGCCTGAACCTGCGCGACAAGATCAAGCTCGGCGCCAGCGGCAAGATCGTCAGCGCCTTCGACATCGCCAGCGTGCTGGCCATCGGTGCCGACTGGGCCAACTCTGCTCGCGGCTTCATGTTCGCCATCGGCTGCATCCAGTCGCAGAGTTGCCATACCAACAAATGCCCCACGGGCGTGGCCACACAAGACCCGTTGCGCCAGCGTGCTCTGGTGGTCCCGGACAAAGCCCAGCGGGTCGTGAACTTCCACCACAACACCTTGCGCGCCCTGGCAGAAATGCTCGCAGCGGCCGGCCTGGAACACCCCGCGCAACTGGAAGCCAAGCACTTGGTGCGGCGCGTGTCGGCTACCGAAATCAAGCTGTTCTCGCAGATGCATGTGTTCTTGAAGCCGGGGGAGTTGCTGACTGGCGAGGTGGACGGGCAGTTCTATTCGCGGATGTGGCAGCTGGCGCGGGCGGACAGCTTCGAGCCGCACAGTGAGGTGGCGGCCTGATAGACCCCTGGGGCTGCTGCGCAGCCCTTTCGCGACACAAGGCCGCTCCTACCGGGATACGCTATCTGCTGTTGTGTCGCGAAAGGGCCGCAAAGCGGCCCCGGCTATCTCACATCAGGAAGCGTTACCGGCTACACCCTGTAGTTCTTTCGGCGCCAGGCGGAACGCGTAGTACAGCACCGTCAGCAGCACCAGGAACGCCGGGCCAATGTACAGCGCCACACGGGTATCCTCGAAGTACGCCATCAAGCCAACCACCAGCACCAGGAAGCCCAGCGCCAGGTAGGAACTGAGCGGCCACAGCCACATGCGGTACTTCAAGCCCTTGCGCTCGGCGGCCGACAGCCCGGCGCGGAACTTGAGCTGCGCCAGCAGGATCATCACCCAGGTCCAGATCGCGCCGAAGGTGGCGATCGACGTCACCCAGACGAACACCTTCTCTGGCACCAGGTAGTTGGCCAGCACCCCCAGCAGCAAGGCACCGATGGACAGCAGCAGCGCGTTGCGTGGCACGCCGTTTTTCGAAGTACGGGCAAAGACGGCTGGCGCCTGGCCATTTTGCGCCAGGCTGTAGAGCATGCGCCCGGTGCTGAAGATACCGCCGTTGCAGGACGACAGGGCGGCAGTGATCACCACGAAATTGATGATGCCGGCTGCTGTCTTGATACCCAGGCGCTCGAAGGTCATGACGAACGGGCTGCCCTGGCTGCCGATTTCATTCCACGGGTAGATCGACAGGATCACGAACAAGGCACCGACGTAGAACAGCAGAATGCGCCAGAACACCGAGCCAATGGCCTGCGGGATGGTTTTTTGCGGGTTGCGGGCTTCGCCGGCAGTCAGGCCGATCATTTCCACGCCCAGGTAGGCGAACATCACCATCTGCAGCGACATCAGCACACCGGTCACGCCATTGGGCATGAACCCGCCATTGCTCCACAGGTTGGAGATACCGACTGCCACACCGTCGTTGCCCAGGCCGAAGGCGATGATGCCGATGCCGCCCAGGACCATGGCGATGATGGTGACGATCTTGATCAAGGCAAACCAGAATTCGAACTCGCCGAAAGCCTTGACCGCGATCAGGTTCACCGCGCCCATGCTGCCCAGCGCCGCCAAGGCCCAGATCCAGCGTGGCACGTCCGGGAACCAGATGCCCATGTAGATGGCCACGGCGGTGATTTCCGCGACGCAGGTCACCAGCCACAGGAACCAGTAGTTCCAACCGGTCAGAAAGCCCGCCAACGGGCCAAGGTAGTCCTGGGCATAGCGGCTGAACGAACCGGCGACAGGGTTGTGCACGGCCATCTCGCCGAGGGCACGCATGATCACCAGGATCGCCAGGCCACCGATGATGTAGGAAAGCATGATCGCGGGGCCGGCCATCTCAATGGCTTTGGCCGAACCGAGGAAAAGACCGACGCCGATACAGGCGCCCAGCGCCATCAGACGGATGTGCCGTTCGCCCAGTTCACGCTTGAGCGGGCCGCCTTGTGCGGTCTCGCCATGGGCAGGGTGGTTGCCGACGGGCATAGCAATACAACCTCATTTTGTTATTGGATTTGACCTTCGTGCAGCGCCGGCCATGCCGATAGGCGTGGCGTTGGCTTGCCAGGCTGGCCTTGTGGGCCGGCCCGTGTGCCGGTGTAGAGCGGCCCGGCAGGGCGAAGGGGCCGAGCAGTATAGGAAGCTCGCTGTAGGGCTTTTCACTATAAATAACTCAAAATTTGGAGAGAAACCCGCTGACCTACCGCTGCCTCCTGGCTCACCCCCACTACCCTAGCAACTTGGTTGTAAGAAGAAACCCACACCAAAGGCGCATATCCCACATGGGGTTTCTGCACTTTCTACAAATTTTTCACCTACTGCCTTCAACGTCTAAGCTTCAGACAAGCAAGACGAAAATACTTGGCCGGATTGAAGACTATGGGCGCACTGTGGCAATCGGAACCATCCAGAACGGAAGCACCCGAAACACCTCTGGCCGACACGCCGCAGCCAAAGTCCCCACGTCAGCGTCGGCTTTGGTGGCGGCTGATCCTGCTGATCCTGCTGGTGGCGATCACCGCCATCGGCTTTGCCGCCTATGACGAGTTCCGTACGTCCAACCTGCAGTCCCGCGAGTTCAGCAAGCTGGCCAGCACCCTTACCTATTCACTGCAGCCGGGGCCCAGTGACGCCATCGTCTACCCCGGCGAGGGGCCGTTCGACAAACGTCTGGGCTATAGCGCGCTGGGCGAGTTCCTGCCGCGCCTGCTCAAGCGCGACTACCTGATCAGCGAGCAGGTACGGTTTTCGCCTGCCTTGATGAACTACGTGGATCACGGCCTGTTCGCGCCCTACATCGAGAAAATCCAGGCCGGATTGTCGATCATCGATTGCCGCGGCGACACGCTGTACCAGTACAACTACCCGCAATACCTGTATCCGAACTTCGCCGCAATCCCACCGGTGATGGTCAACAGCCTGCTGTTCATCGAAAACCGTGACCTGCTGGACCCGAAGGACCCGAAAAACAACCCGGCAGTCGACTGGCCGCGCTTCGCCAAGGCCGCCTACAGCCAGGTGGCCAAATACCTGGCCTTGCCCGGCCAGTCCGCCGGTGGCAGCACGCTGGCTACGCAGCTGGAAAAATACCGCCATTCACCGGACGGCCTGACGGTCTCCGGTGCCGAGAAGATCCGACAGATGATTTCCGCCAGCGTGCGCGCCTACCAGGGCGGGCCTGATACCACCGAGGCACGCCAGCGCATCGTGCGCGACTACCTCAACAGCGTGCCGCTGTCGGCGGTGCCCGGCCATGGTGAAGTGCATGGCATGGCCGAAGGCCTGCGTGTGTGGTACGGCGCCGATTTCGACCAGGTCAACCAGGCCCTCACCTCGACCGCGACAGACCCCGAAAGCATGGCCGCACGTGGCTTGGCATTGCGTCAGGTGCTGTCGTTGATGATCGCCCAGCGCCGCCCCTCGCATTACCTGACCAAGGGCCGCGTCGAACTGGCCGAACTCACTGATTCGCACATCCGCGTGCTCGCTGCCAACGGCATCATCGAGCGCGCCCTGGCCGACGCAGCGTTGGCCAGCAAGGCGCTGTACCGCGACTGGGTGGCACAGCCGACCATCGTTCCGATCATCACCAACAAAGGCATCAGCCTGGCTCGCAACCGCCTGTCAGGCATGCTCAACCGCCCGCTGTATGACCTGGACCGCCTCGACCTCTCGGCAACGAGCACCTTGCAGGCCGACCTCCAGCTCCAGGTCAGCCAGTACCTGAAGAACCTCTCCGACCCTGAATTCGCTGCGCAGATCGGCCTGATCGGTGAGCGCCTGCTGACCAGCAAGACCACCGACCAGGTGCGCTACAGCTTCACCTTGTTCGAACGCACCGCCGATGGCTCACGGGTGCGGGTTCAGACTGACAGCACCGACCAGCCCTTCGACATCAACGAAGGCAGCAAGCTTGAACTGGGCTCGACGGCCAAGCTGCGGGTGCTCACCACCTATCTGCAGATCATCGCCGAACTGCACGACAAGTACGCTGGCATGCCCGCCGCCGAGCTGAAGAAGGTCGAGGTCGCCGAGCTCGATCGCATCACCCAATGGTCACTGGAATGGCTGGCGCTGAACAGCAAGAACCAGAGCCTGGATGCCATGCTCGACGCAGCCCTGGAGCGCAAGTACTCGGCCAACACCGGCGAAGCGTTCTTCACCGGCGGCGGCATGCACGTGTTCAACAACTTCCGCAAGGAGGACAACAGGCGCAACCCAACCCTCAAAGAAGCCCTGCGCGAGTCGATCAACCTGCCCTTCATTCGCCTGATGCGCGACCTGGTGCGCTACGTGACCTACCAGCAGCCATTCAACCGCGTGCCGCTGCTCAAGGACGATTCGGACCCGCGCCGCCAGGAATACCTGGCACGCTTTGCCGACAAGGAAGGCACCAGCTACCTGATGCGCTTCTGGAGGAAGTACCAGCGCAAAACCTCCCAGCAACGCCTGGATACGTTCCTCGACAGCATGCGCGTCACGCCGCAGCGCCTGGCCGCAGTACACCGCTATCTGTTCCCGGCGGCTGGCCAGGAAACCTTCAATGCATTTGTTCGCGCGCACATCAAGGAAAACAAGGTCGCCCTGAACAGGCTCACCGATGGCCGTCTGGCAGAGATGTACGAGGCCTACGGCCCCGGCAAATATGACCTGCCTGACCAAGGCTACATCGCCAAGGTTCACCCGCTGGACCTGTGGCTGCTCGGCTACCTGCTGAGGAACCCGAGCGCCTCGCTGACCGAGATGGTCAATGCCAGCCGCTTCGAGCGTCAGGAAGTCTATGGCTGGCTGTTCAAGAGCCGCCATCAGGGTGCCCGGGACAGCCGTATCCGCACCATGGTGGAAATCGAAGCCTTCCTCGATATTCACCAGCGCTGGAAGAGCGTGGGTTACCCCTTCGATCACCTGGTGCCGTCACTGGCCACCGCCATCGGCAGCTCCGGCGACCGTCCTGCGGCTCTGTCCGAGCTGGTCGGCATCATTCAGAACGACGGTGTGCGCCTGCCCACACTGCGCATCGATACGCTGCACTTCGCCGCCGATACGCCCTACGAAACCAGGCTGAACAGCGACCCCGACCGTGGCCAGCGAATTCTCCCGGTGGAAGTGGCCCGGGCACTCAAAGGCGCCATGTCGCAAGTGGTCGACGCAGGTACGGCGCGGCGTATTTCCGGCAGCTTCAAGCTGCAGGACGGCACCCCGCTGGTGATGGGCGGCAAGACCGGTACAGGCGACAACCGCATCGAAAGCTTCGGCGCCGGGGGCCGGTTGATCGGCTCGCGTTCGCTGAACCGCACCGCCACCTTCGTGTTTTTCCTCGGCGACAACCACTTCGGCACGCTGACCGCCTTCGTGCCAGGGCGCTCCGCAGAGGCGTTCAAGTTCACCTCGGCGCTGCCTGTGCAGGTGCTCAAGGGGATGGCGCCCATCCTCATGCCGTACCTTGAGCCTGGCAATCCGAACGCGTGCAAACCGCCGCAGGTTGCGATGCTTGCGAGTGACCCATCTAAAATTTAAATGATAACCATCGGCATTTGACCGCTTGTGTTTAGATATATCTTGAGTAATATCTTGCGATATATCTAAACACACGGAGCCTCGCTGCCATGCGTGAACATTCCGCCCACGACCCCTTCGAACGCCGCCCCGGCCGGGGTGAACGCGGTCCAAGGGTATTCGCCCCCGGCGACCTCAAGCTGTTGATGCTGTCGCTGCTGGCCGAGCAACCTGGCCACGGCTATGACCTGATCCGCCAGATCGAGAACTTGTTCGATGGCAGCTACACGCCCAGCCCCGGGGTTATCTACCCCACCCTCAACTTTCTCGAGGAAGCAGAGCTGATCAGCGGCCAGGTGCAAGGCAGCAAACGGCTCTACGCCATTACCCAGGCCGGCCGCACCGCCCTGGCTGATCAAGCCGTGGCCCTGGACGGCGTGCGCATGCGCATTGAAGTCAGCAAGCGCGCCCTGCGTGGCCACGACCGCCCGCCAGAAATTCACGAAGCGGTCGGCAACCTGCGCCATGCCCTGCACATGCACAGCGGCCGCTGGACAGCGGAAGAAATCGAACGGGTCCGCACCCTGCTCAACGACACTGCCAAGGCCATCGCCGCCGGGCCGGCCGCCCCTGCCACGGAGAACCTCCATGAGTGACACCATCCACCGCGTCAATCACGAAATCCGCCAGCGCCGCCTGCAGGTACTGCGGGTTACCGACCTCACCCCACGCATGCGCCGCATCACCCTCAAAGGCGCCGAGCTGGAAGGCTTCACCAGCCTGGGCAGTGACGACCACATCAAGCTGCTGTTCGCCGAAACAGCCGAACAACAACAGGCCATCGACGCCCGCAATATGGGCCGCGACGGCGGCGCGCGGCCTACCATGCGCGAATACACGCCGCGGCGCATCGACCTGGTCAATCATGAACTGGACATCGATTTCGTCCTGCATGGCGATGGCCCTGCATCAACCTGGGCTGCACAGGCTGCACCGGGGCAGACGCTGAACATTGCCGGGCCACGGGCTTCGATGGTGGTCCCGGATATCTTCGACAGCTACCTGCTCATTGGTGACGAAACAGCCATTCCGGCCATCGGGCGACGCCTTGAAGAACTGCCGGCAGGCCGGCGGGTGCTGGCGGTCATCCAGATCGAGGATGACCAGGAGCGCCAACCTCTGCCGAGCAAGGCTGAAGTGGAAGTCATTTGGGTGAAGCGGGATGAGGATTTACTGGCGCTGGTGCAGGGGTTGAACTTGCCTGAGGGCAAGCTGTACAGCTGGGTGGCACTGGAGAAATCGCTGACCCGGCAGGCCAAGGCGCTGCTGCTGGAGAAAGGTGCGCCGGAAGATGCCCTCAAAGCGGCTGCCTACTGGCGGGCAGAAGGGACAGCGGACGACGAGTGATGTGCGTCGTCAGGCCCGGTCCTTTCGCGGTTTCACCCGCGAAGGGGCCTGCACAGGCCGAGCAAGCCGCCGCCCGCGCCAGCGATCGAGCCCAAGCAGTACCAGCGCAATTGCCCAGAACCCCGTCAGTACGCCCAAGGCATTGAGCATGACCTGCCCGTAGCCAAGGCTTGCAACGTCGATGAACGGATACGGGTAGACCCCGATCTCACTCCCCCGCCACAGTGCGTAGCCGAAATACACCACCGGGTACAGCGCCCACGGCCCCAAGTGCCAGAGCCGCAAATGCCCCTTGGGCACGGCGAACCACCAGTACGCAACGTACAGTGCCGGCATCACGTCGTGCAGCAGTTCGTCCGCCAGCCATTGCCAACCCTCGGGTTGCCACAGATGCCGCAGCAACACGCTGTAGGCCAGCGCCACCAGCACGATGCTGGCGGCCACGGCGGAACTTACCGAGGGCGACAGGAAGAAGCGCTTGGCGCCTGATTCCCTGCCGAACGCCGCATAGCTGAGCACCGTCGCCACCAAGGTATTGGTCAACACCGTGAAATAGCCGAACACATTGATCAGCCCGCCGATCAGGCTCGCTGCTTCCTGCCAGCGCGCCAGCAGCACCAGGTACACCTGCACAGCCAGGCCCAGCCAGCCAAGCACTGCAGCCAGGGTCAGCCAGGGATGACGCGGCATCTCAGGCGTTGCGCTGCAGTTTCACGTAGAGCTGCTCGACTTTTTCCCGGGCCCAGGGCGTCTTGCGCAGGAAGGTCAGGCTCGACTTGATGGTCGGGTTGCTCTTGAAGCAGCGCACATCCACGCGCTCGGCCAGGCCCTGCCATTGGTAGTGCGCCACCAGCTCGGTGAGGATCTGCTCGAGGGTCTTGCCGTGCAGCGCGTTGTGGTTGGCCGTGCTCATGCCAGTACTCCCGCGGATAAAAAGATGCGCACATTACACGAGTGTAGTGATGAAGGGGGCGCGGCACCGTCAATACAAAAACCGCTGGCAAACGCTGAAACCTCTGTGCTGAAATAGTGATGTTATACAGTAACAATATAAAAGACTCTGCCAAGGACCGTCACTTTCCATGTTGTACTCTCCCCTACGCCTCTCTCCCCTCGCCGTCGCCCTCTGGCTCGCTTCATCACCCAGCCAGGCCGTGGAACTCGAACCCCAGGTCATCACCGCCAACCCACTGGGCAACCGCGAGCTGGCTGCCCCCAGCACCGTGCTCGAAGGCGACGACCTGCTGCAGCAACAGCATGGCAGCCTGGGTGAAACCCTCAACAAACAGCCTGGCGTCGCCTCCACCTGGTTTGGCCCAGGCGCCAGCCGCCCGGTGATTCGCGGCCTGGACGGTGACCGTATCCGCATCCTGCGTAACGGCGTCGGCGCCCTCGACGCCTCGGCGCTGTCTTACGACCATGCCGTGCCACTGGACCCGGTCACCGTCGAGCGCGTCGAAATCGTCCGTGGCCCCGCCGCCTTGCTCTACGGCGGCAACGCCATCGGCGGGGTGGTCAATACCTTCGACAACCGCATCCCCGACGCGCCCATCGAGGGCATTCACGGTGCCGGCGAACTGCGTTACGGCGGTGCCGATACCACGCGCAGCAGTGCCGGCAAGCTGGAAGCCGGTGACGGCACCTTCGCCCTGCACCTGGATGCCAACAGCCGCCAGTTCAACGACCTGCGCATCCCAGGCTACGCCCGCAGCTCGAAGGTGCGCGACGCTGATGAGCCCGGCAGCAAGCACCGCCTGGAAAACAGCGACGGGCGCCAGGATGGCGGCGCAGTGGGCGGGTCCTACCACTGGGATCACGGCTATGCGGGCCTGTCCTACAGCCGCTACGACAGTAACTACGGCTCGGTGGCCGAGTCCGGCGTGCGCCTGGACATGAAGCAGGATCACTACGGCTTCGCCTCCGAACTGCGTGACCTCGAGGGCCCCTTCAGCTCGGTCAAGGTCGATGCCGGTTACACCGATTACGAGCACAGCGAAATCGAAGAAGGCGAAGTGCACACCACCTTCAAGAACAAGGGCTATGAGGCGCGTATCGAGGCCAGGCACCAACCGATCGGCCCGCTGGAAGGCGTGATCGGCGCCCAGGTCAGCCGCAATGAATTCTCGGCACTGGGTGAAGAAGCTTTCGTGCCGCACACCGATACCGATAGCCTGGCGTTGTTCATGCTTGAGCAATGGCAGGCCACCGAGCGCCTCGACCTGAGCCTGGGTGCGCGCCTGGAACACACCCGCGTCGACCCGGATGCCAAAGGCAACGAAAACTTCGTCGCTGCCGACAGCGCCAGCAGCTTCAACGCCTTGAGCCTGTCTTCGGGGGCGGTGTACCAACTCGACCCGGTCTGGGCGCTCGCTGCCAACGTCGGTTACACCGAACGTGCGCCGACCTTCTACGAGCTGTACGCCAACGGCGCCCACGTCGCCACCGGGGCTTATGAAGTCGGTGATGCCAGCCTGAACAAGGAAAAAGCCATCTCCGCCGACCTGGCGCTGCGCTTCGACAATGGCACCCACAAGGGCAGCGTCGGGGTGTTCTACAGCCATTTTCGCAACTACATCGGCCTGATCGGCACGGGCAACATGCGAGAGGGCCATGACCACGACCATGGCGACGATGATCATGGCCACGATCACGATCACGACGACGGCGGGTTCCCTGAGTACCAGTACCAGGGCGTGCGGGCGCGTTTCTACGGCATCGAGGCCCAGGATCGCTGGCAGTTGGTCGAGAACCGCTACGGCAGTTTCGCCCTCGAGCTTTCGGGCGACTACACCCGGGCCAAGAACCTCGACAGTGGCGAGCCGCTGCCGCGCATTGCGCCTTTGCGGCTGAACAGCGGACTGGTCTGGGAGCTGGACCGCTGGCAGGCGCGCGTTGATGTGCAGCATGCCGCGTCGCAGCATCGCAAGCCGGCGAATGAGACCAGCACCGATGGTTACACCACCCTGGGAGCGAGTGTGGGTTATCGCTTCGATATCGGCCAGAGCCAGTGGCTGGCGTTCGTGCGCGGTGAGAACCTGACGGATCAGACCGTGCGTTACGCCAGCTCGATTCTGCGCGATATCGCACCGGCGCCGGGGCGTAGTGTGGAAGTAGGCCTGCGCATGACCTTCTGATCTTAAAGGGGCGCTGTGCGCCCCATTCCCCCACTGTTACCGTGGGCGTAACAATCAACTGCGACAATTTGTCTTTTTTTCTTACAACTTCCCCTATATCCTCCCGCCGCAAGCTGAATCGCTTCACTCACCTTTCCTGTCGCCATTTCCATCGAAGAGCTCGCTCATCGGTGCGCTTGCCGTTTTTTCGACAATCAAAAGATAGCGCTATCTCATGTTCTCACTGCCCAACATTCGTTACACCGGCACCGCTCTGATTGCCTTGGCCGCCTGTTTTTCGTCCACCACCAGCGCCAGTGAAATGTTCGCCAGCGACTCACCGTGGATGCTTGGTGACTGGGGCGGCACCCGCAGCGAGCTGCTGGAAAAAGGCTACGACTTCACCCTTGGCTACACCGGCGAGATGGGCAGCAACCTGCACGGCGGTTACGACCATGACCGCACCGCGCGTTACAGCGACCAGTTCACCTTTGGCAGCCACCTGGACCTGGAAAAGATCCTTGGCTGGCAAGACACCGAACTGCAGCTGACCATCACCGAACGCCACGGGGACAACATCAGCAACGACCGCATCAACGACCCGCGGGTCGGCGGCTTCACTTCGGCCCAGGAAGTCTGGGGCCGAGGTGAAACCTGGCGGCTGACCCAGATGTGGATCAGGCAGAAATACTTCGATGGCGCCCTGGACGTGAAATTCGGCCGCTTCGGTGAAGGCGAGGACTTCAACAGTTTCCCCTGCGACTTCCAGAACCTGGCCTTCTGCGGCTCGCAGGTGGGCAACTGGGTCGGGGGCATCTGGTACAACTGGCCGGTCAGCCAGTGGGCGCTACGTGTGCGCTACAACATCAACGACGCCCTCTATGCTCAGGTCGGGGTGTTCGAGCAGAACCCCTCCAACCTCGAATCCGGCAACGGTTTCAAACTCAGCGGCAGCGGTACCCAGGGTGCGGTAATGCCGATCGAACTGGTGTGGAGCCCGCGGGTCAATGGCCTGAAAGGGGAATATCGCGCCGGGTACTACTACAGTAATGCCAAGGCACAGGATGTTCTGAAGGACAGCAACGGCCAGCCGGCCGCCATCAGTGGCGCCACCTACCGTAGCAGTTCGAGCAAGCACGGCCTGTGGATCGGCGCCCAGCAGCAGGTTACCTCGCTGGCCACTGACCAGTCGCGCGGCCTGAGCCTGTTCGCCAACGCCACAATGCACGACAAGAAGACCAATGCCATCGACAACTATGTGCAGGCAGGACTGGTATACAAGGGCCCCTTCGATGCCCGCGCCAAGGACGACATCGGTTTCGCCCTCGCCCGCGTGCACGTCAACCCCGCCTACCGCAAGAACGCCCGCCTGGCCAACCAGGCGGCCGGCCTCGACGACTACGACAATCCGGGTTTCCTGCCCGTGCAGGACACCGAGTACAGCGCTGAACTCTATTACGGCATTCACCTGGCCGACTGGCTCACGGTGCGCCCGAACCTGCAGTACATCCGCCATCCGGGCGGGGTGTCGCAGGTGGACGACGCCCTGATCGGCGGCCTGAAGATCCAAAGCACTTTCTGACAACCCTTCACCTAACGGAGAACATACGATGAGCACTGACGGTGCCAAGAATGGAAGCCGCTGGCTACCGCGCCTGATGGGCGTACTGCTGCTATTGATGGGCCTGGCCTTGCTGGCGGGCGGCATCAAGCTCAGCCAGCTCGGCGGGTCGCTGTATTACCTGATCGCCGGTATCGGCTTTGCCGTTTCGGGCGCACTGCTGCTGGCTCAGCGCCGACTTGCCCTGGGCCTGTACGGCCTGGTGCTGCTAGCCAGCACGGCATGGGCACTGCTGGAAGTGGGCCTGGACTGGTGGCAACTGGTACCGCGCCTGGCCATCTGGTTCGCCATCGGCGTTGTGCTGCTGCTGCCTTGGGCACGCCGCCCGCTGACCGGCCCGGGCAACAAGGCCAATACCGCCCTGCTCAGCATTGCAGTGATCGCCTCTGGCGCTTGCGCGCTGGGCAGCCAGTTCACCCACCCGGGCGAAGTGTTTGGCGAACTGGGCCGCGACAACAGCGAAATGGGCAGTGCCGCACCGGCCATGCCCGACGGTGACTGGCAAGCCTATGGCCGCACCGAGCATGGTGACCGTTATTCGCCGCTGCGCCAGATCACCCCGCAGAATGCCTACCGCCTGGAAGAAGCCTGGCGCATCCGCACCGGTGACCTGCCAACAGACAACGACCCGGTCGAGTTGACCAACGAAAACACCCCGCTGAAGGCCAACGGCATGCTCTATGCCTGCACCGCCCACAGCAAGGTGCTGGCCCTGGACCCGGACACCGGTGCCGAGATCTGGCGCTACGACCCGCAGATCAAGACCCCGGTGGGTACGTTCAAGGGCTTCGCCCACATGACCTGCCGCGGCGTTTCGTACTATGACGAGAACAACTATGTCAGCCGCGACGGCAGCCCGGCGCCGAAAGTCTCCGACGCAGGCCAAGCCGTGGCCCAAGCCTGCCCGCGCCGCCTCTACCTGCCGACTGCCGATGCCCGCCTGATCGCCATCAATGCCGACAACGGCAAGGTCTGCGAAGGCTTCGCCAACCAGGGCGCGATCGACCTGACCACCGGTATCGGCCCGTTCACCGCCGGCGGTTATTACTCCACCTCGCCGGTGGCGGTCACCCGCAGCCTGGTGATCATCGGCGGCCATGTCACCGACAACGAGTCGACCAACGAGCCTTCCGGCGTGATCCGCGCTTATGACGTGCACGATGGCCGCCTGGTCTGGAACTGGGACAGCAACAACCCCGAAGATACCCAGCCACTGGCCCCGGGCAAGACCTACAGCCGCAACTCGGCCAACATGTGGTCACTGGCCAGCGTCGATGAAGACCTGGGCATGGTCTACCTGCCGCTGGGCAACCAGACACCCGACCAGTATGGCGCCAACCGTACCCCGGGTGCGGAGAAGTACAGCGCAGGCGTGGTCGCCCTGGACCTTGCTACCGGCAAGGCGCGCTGGAACTACCAGTTCACCCACCACGACCTGTGGGACATGGACGTTGGCAGCCAGCCCACCCTGGTTCATCTGAAGACCAAGGAAGGCGTCAAGCCTGCGATCATCGTACCGACCAAGCAGGGCAGCCTGTACGTGCTCGACCGCCGCGACGGTACCCCCATCGTGCCGATCCGCGAGATCCCTGTACCGCAAGGTGCGGTCAAGGGTGACCACACTGCACCGACCCAGGCCCGCTCCGACCTCAATCTGCTCGGCCCGGACCTGACCGAACAGGCCATGTGGGGTGCCACACCGTTCGACCAGATGCTGTGCCGCATCCAGTTCCGCGAACTGCGCTATGAGGGCCAGTACACCCCGCCGTCCGAGCAAGGCTCGCTGGTCTACCCAGGCAACGTGGGTGTGTTCAACTGGGGCGGCGTCTCGGTCGACCCGGTGCGCCAACTGCTGTTCACCTCGCCCAACTACATGGCCTTCGTGTCGAAGATGGTGCCGCGCGAACAGGTTGCCGCCGGCAGCAAGCGCGAAAGCGAAACCAGCGGCGTGCAGCCCAACACCGGCGCGCCTTACGCCGTGATCATGCACCCGTTCATGTCGCCGCTGGGCGTGCCGTGCCAGGCACCGGCCTGGGGTTACGTGGCGGCCATCGACCTGTTCACCAACAAAGTGGTGTGGAAGCGCAAGAACGGCACCACCCGTGACAGCACGCCGATACCGATCGGCATGCCGGTAGGCGTGCCGAGCATGGGCGGCTCGATCGTCACTGCCGGTGGTGTCGGCTTCCTCAGCGGCACTCTGGACCAGTACCTGCGTGCTTATGACGTGAACAATGGCAAGGAGCTGTGGAAAGCCCGCCTGCCAGCGGGCGGCCAAGCCACGCCGATGACCTACACCGGCAAGGACGGCAAGCAGTACGTGCTGATCGTCGCCGGCGGCCACGGTTCGCTGGGCACCAAAATGGGCGATTACATCATCGCTTACAAACTCGCCGACTAAGCGGCAAGCTACAAGCGAAAGCGGGGCCTGCGAGGTCCCGCTTTTTTCTTGCGGCTTGAAGCTTGCAGCTTGAAGCTTGAAACCCATTCCCCCGCGCCCCATCTAAGCACCATAGCCATTCACGCAGGTGCCCCATGAGCGACCAGCAGGATTTTCCGGAACAACCCGACGAAAACAGCGAAATCGAACACCTTGATGGTCAGGCCCAAACCGGCCACGCCCTCGCCCTGCCCGGCCAGCAATTGCCGGACAAGGTCTACGTGATTCCGATCCACAACCGCCCGTTCTTCCCAGCACAAGTACTGCCGGTCATCGTCAACGAAGAGCCTTGGGCCGAAACCCTCGACCTGGTGGCCAAGACACCGGACCACTGCCTGGCCCTGTTCTTCATGGACACCCCTCCCGAAGACCACCGCCATTTCGACACTGCGGCCTTGCCGGAGTACGGCACCCTGGTCAAGGTGCACCATGCCAGCCGCGAAAACGGCAAGCTGCAGTTCGTCGCCCAGGGCCTGACCCGTGTACGCATCCGCACCTGGCTCAAGCACCATCGCCCGCCTTATCTGGTCGAAGTCGAATACCCACGCCAGCCAAGCGAGCCGACCGACGAGGTCAAGGCCTACGGCATGGCCCTGATCAATGCGATCAAGGAACTGCTGCCGCTCAACCCGCTGTACAGCGAGGAGCTGAAGAACTACCTCAACCGATTCAGTCCCAACGACCCATCGCCACTGACCGACTTTGCCGCCGCACTCACCTCGGCCACCGGCAATCAGTTGCAGGAAGTGCTCGATTGCGTGCCCATGCTCAAGCGTATGGAAAAGGTCCTGCCGATGCTGCGCAAAGAAGTCGAAGTCGCGCGCCTGCAGAATGAGATCTCCGCCGAGGTCAACCGGCAGATCGGCGAGCACCAGCGCGAATTCTTCCTCAAGGAACAGCTCAAGGTCATCCAGCAGGAACTTGGCCTGACCAAGGACGACCGCAGTGCCGACCTCGAACAGTTCCAACAGCGCCTGCAAGGCAAGACCCTGCCAGAGCAGGCAAAAAAGCGCATCGATGAAGAAATGGCCAAGCTGGCCATTCTTGAAACCGGCTCCCCCGAATACGCCGTCACCCGCAACTACCTGGATTGGGCCAGTGCGCTGCCCTGGGGTGTATATGGCAAGGACAAGCTCGACCTCAAGCATGCGCGCAAGGTGCTCGACCAGCATCACGCGGGCCTCGATGACATCAAGGAACGCATCCTGGAGTTCCTCGCCGTGGGCGCCTGGAAGGGCGAGATCAGTGGTTCGATCGTGCTGCTGGTGGGCCCGCCAGGCGTGGGCAAGACCAGCATCGGCAAGTCCATCGCCGAATCGCTTGGGCGCCCGTTCTACCGGTTCAGCGTCGGCGGCATGCGCGACGAGGCCGAGATCAAGGGGCACCGGCGCACCTACATCGGCGCCCAACCAGGCAAGCTCGTGCAGGCGCTGAAAGATGTCGAGGTGATGAACCCGGTGATCATGCTCGACGAAATCGACAAGATGGGCCAGAGCTACCAGGGCGACCCGGCCTCGGCGCTGCTGGAAACCCTGGACCCTGAACAGAACGTCGACTTCCTCGACCATTACCTGGACCTGCGCCTGGACCTGTCCAAGGTGCTGTTCGTGTGTACCGCCAACACGCTGGACTCGATCCCCGGCCCTCTGCTCGACCGTATGGAAGTGATCCGCCTCTCCGGCTACATCACCGAAGAAAAACTGGCCATCGCCAAGCGTCACCTATGGCCCAAACAGCTGGCAAAGGCCGGCGTGGCCAAGACCAGCCTGGCCATCAGCGATAGCGCCCTGCGCGCCGTGATCGAGGGCTATGCCCGCGAAGCCGGCGTACGCCAGCTGGAAAAACAGCTGGGCAAACTGGTGCGCAAGGCCGTGGTCAAGCTGCTCGAAGCCCCGGATGCCAAGCTCAAGATCGGCACCAAAGACCTGGAGGCCGCACTCGGCATACCCGTGTTCCGCAGTGAACAGGTGCTGGCAGGCAAAGGCGTGATTACCGGCCTTGCCTGGACCAGCATGGGTGGCGCGACATTACCGATCGAGGCAACCCGCATCCACACGCTCAATCGCGGCTTCAAGCTCACCGGCAAGCTGGGTGACGTGATGAAGGAATCTGCCGAGATCGCCTACAGCTACGTCAGCTCCAACCTCAAGCAATTTGGTGGTGATCCGGCTTTCTTCAACGAAGCCTTCATTCACCTGCACGTGCCAGAAGGCGCCACGCCCAAGGATGGGCCGAGCGCCGGTATCACCATGGCCAGCGCACTGCTGTCGCTGGCCCGTGACCAGGCACCGAAAAAAGGGGTGGCCATGACCGGCGAGCTGACCCTCACCGGCCAGGTACTGCCGATTGGTGGTGTGCGCGAGAAGGTCATCGCAGCGCGGCGGCAGAAGATTTTCGAACTCATCCTGCCCGAGCCCAACCGCGGGGACTTCGAAGAATTGCCTGAGTACTTGCGTGAAGGGCTGACCGTGCACTTTGCCAAGCGCTTTGCCGACGTGGCTAAAGTGCTGTTCTGACCCGCAACGCCCTCATCGCCGGCAAGCCGGCGATGAGGGCGGCACTGATAGCACAAAACCCGTCTATCATCGGTTATCCTCAGGCCTTCGCCAGCCTCTGGAGCTACCATGACTGTCCCTCGTCTGCTCGTTCCCCTGAGCCTCGTCCTGCTTACCGCCTGCGCCCAGCAGCCCAGGCAAACCGTCGAACTGGACGCTGAAAGCGAATGCCCCAAGCGCATGCAGGTCGGCCAGGCGCTCACCCTGACCCTGCCCAGCAACCCCTCCACCGGCTACCGCTGGCTGGTGCAGAACCCGGCCTCGAACATCTTGCGCAGCCTCGGCCCCGAGGTCTACAGCGCCCCCGAGGAAGCCGGCATCGTCGGCAGCGCGGGCATTTCCACCTGGCGCTTCGAAGCCCGTGCCGCAGGCGAAGGCCACCTGGTGCTGGTCTATCAGCAGCCCTGGGCCCCGGAAGTTCGGCCTGTACAGACCTTCGACTGCGCGGTGCAGGTCAACTGAACGCACAGCGCTGGTCAGCCGACCATGCATCCTTGGCGCGGTTTGGCTAGAATGCCGGCCCTGCCAATTGTCAGCCGCCTGGATTCACCGTGAGCAAACAACCCGACCGCCTTTTCGCCCAGCCTCTGGAGCAAGTTCCCGACTTCGTGTTCAACGAAGACGTGGTGCGCGTGTTCCCGGACATGATCAAGCGCTCGGTGCCCGGTTACCCGACCATCGTCGAGAACCTTGGTGTGCTCGCGGCGCGCTTCGCCCAGCCCAATACCGCCCTGTATGACCTCGGCGCGTCCCTTGGCGCCGTTACCCAGTCGCTGCGCCGCCATGTGCGCAGCGAGGGCTGCCGGGTGATCGCGGTGGACAACTCCGCGGCCATGGTCGAACGTTGCCGCCAGTACCTCACCGCGCAGGACTCGATGTTCCAGGAACTGCTGCCGGTTCAGGTACTGGACGCCGACATCCTGGCCCTGCCCTTCGAGCCTGCCTCGGTGGTGGCGATGAACTTCACCCTGCAGTTCATCGCCCCTGAACAGCGCCTGGCGTTGCTTGGCCGCATCCGTCAGGCATTGCTGCCCGGTGGCGCGCTGATCCTCTCGGAGAAACTGCATTTCGCCGATGACCAGGAGCAGACCCTACTCAATGAACTGCACCTGGACTTCAAGCGTGCCAATGGCTACAGCGAACTGGAAATCGCCCAGAAGCGCAGCGCCATCGAGAACGTGATGAAACCCGACACCCTGCACACCCACACCGAGCGCCTGCGCGCGGCGGGCTTCAGCAAGGTGGTGCCTTGGTTCCAATGCCTTAATTTCGCCTCGCTGATAGCCCTGCCATGATCGATCTGTCCCCCCTCGTCCGCCGCCTGGCGGGCACCCCACTGGCTTTATGGTCGCAAGGCCTGCAAGCACAACTTCAAGCCAAGCTGGAGAAAGGCCACGGCGACCTCGAGCGCTGGCGCGGTGCGCTGGACGCCCTGCCGGCACTGCAGCCAAGCGAAATCGACCTGGCCGACGGCCTGCGTCTGGACTGTGACTGCGACGACGCCACCCGCGCGCAGATGCGCCAGGCCCTGATGGGCCTGTCGCCCTGGCGCAAAGGGCCGTTCGACCTGTTCGGCGTGCATGTCGACACTGAGTGGCGCTCGGACTGGAAGTGGTCGCGCGTGGCTCCGCACCTGGACCTGCAGGGCAAGCGTGTGCTCGATGTCGGTTGCGGCAACGGCTATTACCAATGGCGCATGCTCGGTGCAGGCGCCGACATGGTCATCGGGGTTGACCCCAACTGGCTGTTCTTCTGCCAGTTCCAGGCCGTGCAGCGGTACCTGCCCGGCTTGCCGGCCTGGCACCTGCCGTTTGCGCTGGAGGAACTGCCAGCCAGCCTGGAAGGTTTTGACACGGTGTTTTCCATGGGGGTGTTCTACCATCGCCGCTCCCCCATCGAGCACCTGCTGGCGCTCAAGGACTGCCTGGTCAAAGGGGGTGAGCTGGTACTGGAGACGCTAGTGGTCGAGGGCGACGAGCAGCAGGTACTGGTGCCTGAAGACCGCTACGCGCAGATGCGCAATGTCTGGTATCTGCCGTCGGTCCCGGCGCTGGAGCGCTGGTTGCGCCGTGCGGGTTTCAGCGATGTGCGCTGCGTGGATGTCAGTGTGACCAGCGTCGAGGAGCAGCGCAGCACCGAATGGATGCGCTACCAGTCGCTGGGGGACTTCCTCGACCCGAACGACCATAGCAAGACCATCGAGGGGTTGCCCGCCCCACGCCGCGCCGCGCTGTTGGCGCGCAAATGAAAAGCCCCCACCGGGACTGCGCAGCTCTTGAGGCCTGCGCTGTACCTGTGGGAGCCGGCTTGCCGGCGATGGGCCGCCTGCATAACGCAGCGCAGATGATCAGCGCGAAGCTGCGACGATCAGCGCCTTCATCTCTGCCACCGCCGCCTTGAAACCTACGAACAGTGCATGGGCCACCAAAGCGTGGCCAATGTTCAATTCATTGATGCCCTTGATTGCCGCCACCGCCTCGACATTGTGGTAATGCAGGCCATGCCCGGCATTGACGATCAGCCCCTGACCGACGCCAAAAGCGACGCCGTCGACGATCCGCTTGAGCTCCTCAGCCACCTCAGTCGGGGTCTGGGCATCGGCATAACGACCGGTATGCAGCTCGATGGCCGGGGCACCCACACGGCGCGAGGCTTCGATCTGCCGCTCGTCGGCGTCGATGAACAGCGACACTTCGGCGCCAGTGCGCGACAGGCGCTCTACCGCAGCCTTGATGCGTGCCTCCTGCCCAGCCACATCGAGGCCGCCCTCGGTGGTCAGTTCCTGGCGTGTTTCAGGTACCAGACAGATATGCGCCGGGCGAATGTTTTCGGCGAACACCATCATCTCTTCAGTGACGCCCATCTCGAAGTTCATGCGGGTTTGCAGCACGTCCTTGAGCAGCACCACATCGCGCTCCTGGATGTGCCGGCGGTCTTCGCGCAAGTGCACGGTGATGCCATCGGCGCCTGCTTCCTCGGCATCCAGCGCAGCCTTGACCGGGTCCGGATAGCGTGTGCCGCGGGCCTGGCGCAAGGTAGCCACGTGGTCGATGTTGACGCCGAGAAGCATGCGGTTGCTGTGAGTCACGAAAGGCTCTCCTGAAGATTTAGCCCCACAGCATACGACGAGCTCAGCGCTTGCGAAACAGTTCCCGGCTGACCAGCGGTTTTGGCCCCAGATGGACCGCCAACGCCTGACGCATCAGGCGCTTGGCCGCGAGCAGCGCACCAGGTGCATCCCAGTCGGCCTGGGCGAGGGCCAACAGTTCGGCGCCATTGAACAAGCCAGGCTGAACCAGGTAAACGCGTTCAAGGCCGGCATCGACCTGCAAGCGGTACAGCCCGTCGGCCTCGATCGGCTCGTCGCTGACGTCGTGGTCAAGCGCAAAGGCGTAACCCAGGTCTTCCAGCAGCCGCCATTCGAAGGAGCGCAGCAGTGGCTCCAGCGGGCGCCCGGCGGCCAGGGCCTGCAAGGTCAGGGCGTAGTGCTCGAACAGTTCCGGTTGTGGTGCTTCGGCAGGTAGCAGGCGCATCAGCAGTTCATTGAGGTAGAGGCCGCTGAACAGTGCATCGCCGTGCAGCCAGGCCGCGATGCCCATGCTGTCCAGGCGCCCGACGTTTTTTAGCTCACTGCGGCCGCGCAGTTCCACTTCCAGCGGCACGAACGGCCGCACCAGGCTGCCACCCTTGCCCCTTGCACGGCGCAACACCGCGCGCACGCGCCCCTGCGGCGTGAAGAAGTCCACCAGCGCGCTGGTTTCCTTGTAGGCACGGCTGTGCAGCACGTAGGCCGGCTGGCCGACAGGTTGTTCCATGAAGTGTGGCCTGAAAGCAGAGCGGCCCGGAGAGATCCGGGCCGCTGGAGGGGTTACAGGTCGCCGTAGCCCAGCGAGCGCAGTGCACGCTCGTCATCGGACCAGCCGCCTTTGACCTTGACCCAGAGGTTGAGCATGACCTTGGCGTCGAACAGGGTTTCCATGTCCTTGCGCGCGTCGGAGCCAATGCGCTTGATGCGCTCGCCCTTGTCGCCAATGATGATCTTCTTCTGGCCGTCACGCTCCACCAGGATCAACGCATGGATGTGCAGCACATGGCCCTGCTGCTTGAACTCCTCGATCTCCACGGTGATCTGGTACGGCAATTCCGCACCCAGCTGGCGCATGATTTTCTCGCGCACCAGTTCAGCGGCCAGGAAGCGGCTGCTGCGGTCGGTGATCTGGTCTTCCGGGAAGAAGTGATCATTCTCCGGCAGGTGCTTGGCAATCAGCGCCTCGAGCGCGTCCAGATTGTGCCCCTGCTGGGCAGAGATGGGTACGACCTCGGCATTGGGCAGTTGCTCCTGCAGCCACTGCAGGTGCGGGATCAGCTCGGCTTTTTCGTCCATGCGGTCGGTTTTGTTGACTGCGATGATCAGCGGGCCGGTCACGTACTGAACGCGTTCGAGCACCAGTTGGTCCTCATCGGTCCAGCGCGTACGGTCGACCACGAAAATCACCACATCGACGTCCTTCAGGGCCGCCGAGGCATTGCGGTTCATGTAGCGGTTCAAGGCCTTGTCGTTGGCCTTGTGCATGCCGGGGGTGTCGACGTAGATGGCCTGCACATCACCCTCGGTCTTGATGCCGAGCATGTTGTGGCGGGTAGTCTGTGGCTTGCGCGAGGTGATCGCCAGCTTCTGGCCGAGGATATGGTTGAGCAAGGTCGACTTGCCCACGTTGGGGCGGCCGACGATGGCCACGTAACCGCAGCGGGTCGGATTGTTCTCAGTCATTGCCATTCTCCACGCCCAGGGCGATCAATGCGGCGGCGGCAGCGACTTGCTCGGCAATACGCCGGCTCACGCCCTGGCCACGGCTCTTGTTGTTCAGCAGCACCACTTCGCATTCGACGAAGAAGGTACGGCAGTGCGGTTCGCCCTGGATGTCCACCACCTCGTAGCGAGGCAGCTCACAGCTACGCGACTGCAGAAACTCCTGCAGGCGGGTTTTCGGGTCTTTGTTGGTGTCGACAAGGGTCAGGCTTTCGAACTCGTCGGTCAGCCAGGCCAGCACGCGCTCGCGGGCGGTCTGCATGTCGGCATCAAGGTAGATGGCGCCGATCAGGGCTTCGAGGGCATCGGCCAGGATCGACTCGCGGCGGAAACCGCCGCTCTTGAGCTCACCGGAGCCCAGGCGCAGGTACTCACCCAGGTCGAAACCGCGGGCCAGCCGGGCCAGGGTTTCGCCCTTGACCAAGCGCGCACGCAAGCGCGACAGCTGGCCTTCGCGGGCCTGCGGGAAGCGCTCGAACAGCGCCTCGCCGGCCACGAAGTTCAGAATGGCATCGCCGAGAAACTCCAGGCGCTCATTGTTGCGCCCGGCGTAGCTGCGATGGGTCAGGGCCAGCACCATCTGGTCCTGGTCTTTGAAGGTGTAACCGAGCTTGCGCTCGAGACGGGCAAGGGAAGCACTCATGCAGCCACCCGTTGGTTGTTCAACGCGTTGTTCAAATCAACATCCTGAAAGACTGTTTGGCTGTGGCCCGTCGCGGCGAGCGACGAATCTCTCGATCCCTGAGAACACAGCCTATGTCAGAAATGCATTCGGCGCTGTCTGCTGGACAGCGCCGAAGGGTATCAATGGATCAGGCCGACCCGCGACAGGTTGGGCAAGTGGCTGAGCTTTGGCTCTGGCCAGCTCATCCAGACCGCGAAGGCCTTGCCGACGATGTTCCGGTCCGGAACCATGCCGTGCAGTTCCTTGGGAATGTTCGGGTCATCCCAGTAACGGCTGTCGTTGGAGTTGTCGCGGTTGTCGCCCATCATGAAGTAATGGCCGGCCGGCACGGTCCACTGCTGGTCCGGCGGCATGCGATAACGGGTCATTTCCTTGCGGATCAGGTGCTCGGCTTCGCCCAGCTTTTCCTTGTACAGCTCGGCGCTGCCCAGGGTGCCGGGCTCGGCGCCGACCAATTGCTCGGCAATGGGCTTGCCATTGACGAACAACCGCTTGTCGCTGGTGTAGCGGATCTGGTCACCTGGCAGGCCCACCACACGCTTGATGTAGTTGACGTTCGGGTCGCTTGGGTAGCGGAACACCATCACATCACCGCGTTGCGGGTCACCCACCTCGATGACCTTCTTGTCGATCACCGGCAGGCGAATGCCGTACGAGAACTTGTTCACCAGGATGAAGTCGCCCACTTCCAGGGTCGGTTTCATCGACCCCGAGGGGATCTGGAACGGCTCTACCAGGAACGAGCGCAGCACCAGTACGATGAACAGCACCGGGAAGAACGACTTGCCGTACTCGACCAGCAGCGGTTCCTTGTTCAGGCGCTCGACCACGGCCATTTCTGGCTGGGTGACGCTACCCTGGTAGTTGGCGACTGCCGCCCGCCGGCGCGGGGCCAGGAACAGCAGGTCGATCAAGCCCAACAGACCGCAAACGGCTACGGCGATGACTAGCAACAGCGGGAAATTTAGCGACATAGGACCTAGCTATCCAACCTGAGCACGGCGAGGAAGGCTTCTTGTGGAATCTCCACGTTGCCCACCTGTTTCATGCGTTTCTTACCGGCCTTCTGCTTCTCCAGCAGCTTTTTCTTACGGCTGACGTCACCACCGTAGCACTTGGCCAGTACGTTCTTTCTGAGCGCCTTGACGGTTGTCCGCGCGATGATCTGGCCGCCAATGGCTGCCTGGATCGCCACATCGAACATCTGCCGAGGGATCAGTTCCTTCATCTTCTCGGTCAACGCACGGCCTTTATAGGCCGCGTTGTCGCGGTGCACGATCAATGCCAGGGCATCGACCTTGTCGCCGTTGATCAGTACATCCAGCTTGACCAGGTTGGCCGACTGGTAGCGATCGAAATGATAGTCCAGCGAAGCATAGCCGCGGCTGGTCGACTTCAGGCGGTCGAAGAAGTCCAGCACCACTTCGTTCATCGGCATGTCATAACGCACCTGCACCTGGCTGCCGAGGAACTGCATGTCGCGCTGTACGCCACGCTTCTCGATGCACAGGGTGATGACGTTGCCCAGATGCTCCTGCGGCACCAGGATGGTCGCGGTGACGATCGGCTCGCGGAAGTCCGTGACAGCCGAAACATCAGGCAGCTTCGACGGGTTGTCGACAACGATGGTTTCGCCGGTCTTGAGTTCCAGCTCGTAGATCACGCTCGGAGCCGTGGTGATCAGGTCCAGGTCGTATTCGCGCTCCAGGCGCTCCTGGATGATCTCCATGTGCAGCATGCCCAGGAAGCCGCAACGGAAGCCGAAGCCCAGTGCATCGGAGCTTTCGGGCATGTATTGCAGCGACGAGTCGTTCAGGGTCAGCTTCTGCAGGGCGTCGCGGAAGTCCTCGAAATCGTCGGAGCTGACCGGGAACAGGCCGGCATAAACCTGCGGCTGGATCTTCTTGAAACCGGCCAGCATTTCGACCTCGGGAGTCGAGGACAGGGTCAGTGTGTCGCCGACCGGCGCACCATGGATGTCCTTGATGCTGGCAATGATGAAGCCTACTTCACCGGCTTTCAGATCAGCGGTCTGGGTATGTTTCGGGGTGAAGACACCCACGCTGTCGACCAGGTGCACCTTGCCGGTGGACTTGACCAGGATCTTGTCGCCCTTCTTGACGCGGCCCTGACGCACGCGCACCAACGAAACCACGCCCAGGTAGTTGTCGAACCAGGAGTCGATGATCAACGCCTGCAGCGGGGCATCGATCTCGCCCACAGGCGCGGGAATGGTGTGGACCAGGCGCTCGAGAACCTCGTCGACGCCCATGCCGCTCTTGGCACTGCACGCCACCGCGTCGGTAGCGTCGATGCCGATGATCTTCTCGATCTCGTCCTTGACCCGATCAGGGTCGGCCTGAGGCAGGTCCATCTTGTTCAGGACCGGCATGACCTCAAGGCCCTGCTCGATGGCGGTGTAGCAGTTGGCCACCGACTGGGCTTCGACGCCCTGGCCGGCGTCCACCACCAGCAGCGCACCTTCGCAGGCCGCCAGCGAACGCGAGACTTCATAGGTGAAGTCGACGTGGCCGGGCGTATCGATGAAGTTCAGCTGGTAGGTCTTGCCGTCCTGCGCCTTGTAGTGAAGCGTGACGCTGTGGGCCTTGATGGTGATCCCGCGTTCGCGCTCCAGGTCCATGGAATCCAGAACCTGAGCTTCCATTTCGCGTGCCGACAGGCCACCGCACATCTGGATGAAACGGTCGGCCAGCGTCGACTTGCCATGGTCGATGTGGGCGATGATGGAGAAATTGCGGATATGACTCAAATCACTCACGGGTCAACACTCGAAAAGGCTGCGAGCCGGACGCCCGCCGAAAAATAGCCGGGAATTGTACCTCAACCAGCAAGGATATGGGAGATTCCTCTGACGCACGATACAGGCTGACTCCCGCCAAGAATTGTGAACTCTCATGAAAAAGGGCAGCCGAAGCTGCCCTTTGCAACCGGCAAGCCGGCTTATTCAGCAAGCTTGAAGGTGATGAAGCTCGCCCGGCCCTGGCGCAGCACGCGCATGGATACCGAACGGTTCTTCGGCAGGTCCTTGGCAATTTCGGTGAACTGCTTGGCCGAGGCGATCGCCTGGTTGTTCAAGTGGCTGATAACGTCACCCGGACGCAGCCCAATCATGGCTGCCGGGCCATCCTGGACTTCTTTGATGACGACGCCACCCTTGAGCTCCAGCGATTTCTTCTGCTCGGCGGTCAGGTCAGAGACGGAAACACCCAGGCGGTTGCTGCTGCGCTCTGCACTGCCATCGGCACCCGTACCAGTACCGATATCGGCATCGTCATCAGGCATCGCACCAATGGTCACATCCAGGTTCTGGCGCTTGCCATTACGGATGATCTCAAGCTT
Source organism: Pseudomonas sp. SG-MS2 (assembly GCF_009933855.1). Taxonomy (NCBI): domain Bacteria; kingdom Pseudomonadati; phylum Pseudomonadota; class Gammaproteobacteria; order Pseudomonadales; family Pseudomonadaceae; genus Pseudomonas; species Pseudomonas sp. SG-MS2. The sequence continues at coordinate 25,729 of NZ_MOMO01000217.1, forward strand.
GGCCTTGGCGCCAGCCTTCAGGGTGCCTACCAGATGCGGCAGGTCGGCCGACATGACGATCGGCTGGCCGTTCATGCTCAGGATCACGTCGCCCACCTGCAGGCCGCTCTTGGCTGCCGGGCCATCTTCAAGCACCTGCGCCACCAGGGCACCGGCCGGCTTGTCGAGGCCGAAGGATTCAGCCAGGTCCTTGTTGACTTCCTGAATGACCACGCCCAGCCAGCCGCGGCTGACCTTGCCGTCCTTCTTCAACTGGTTGGAGACATCGATCGCGACATCGATCGGGATGGCGAACGACAGGCCCATGAAACCGCCCGAACGGGTGAAGATCTGCGAGTTGATACCCACTACTTCGCCATTCATGTTGAACAGCGGCCCGCCGGAGTTGCCTGGGTTGATGGCCACGTCGGTCTGAATGAAGGGCACGTAGGTGTCATTGGGCAGGGTGCGGCCTTTGGCGCTGACGATCCCTTTGGTCACCGAATGATCGAAACCGAACGGCGAACCGATGGCCAGCACCCACTCACCTACCTTGAGCTTCTCGGAGTCGCCCAGTTTGACGGTGGGCAGGTTCTTGCCGTCGACCTTGAGCAGGGCCACATCGGTGCGCGGGTCGGTGCCGACCAGCTTGGCCTGCAGCTCGCTGCGATCGGACAGACGGACGATGATCTCGTCGGCATCGGCAACCACGTGATTGTTGGTCAGCACATAACCGTCACTGGAAATGATGAAGCCTGAGCCCAGCGACTGGGCCTCGCGCTGGCGGTCACCACGTGGCGAACGCGGCTGTTGCGGCATGTTGCGCTCGAAGAACTCGCGGAACATCGGCGGCAAGCCTTCGAGGTCCGGCATCTGACCGGCAGCGACACGGCGGTCAGGCAGCTTTTGCTTGGTACTGATGTTGACGACGGCCGGCGAGGCCTGCTCGACCAAGGTGGTGAAGTCCGGCAGGGCCTCCTCGGCCTGGGCGGTCAGCACCTGGCCAAGCATCAGCACGGCGGCGAACATCGATAGGTAGGATTTCAAGCGTGGTATTGACATACGGCTCCCGTCACAACGAGCGTAGTTAGCGTAAGACCGCCTGCAAAAGCAGGAAAGGCCAGACTCCAAGAAGCCTGACCTATAGAAAATTTACAGATGGATTGCAAATGACAATGCTTTAATTTCATTTCAGCCGCATGTCCGTGCGCCTTGTCATGAGCCGAAAAAGGGCGCCATTACTGGCGCGCCTGAGCATCCTGTGGGCGCATCGACAATGCGACGCGTTCTGCAGTACCTAATGGAATTTCGCCGACCACAGTGACCATCACCTTACCCTTGGGCGTGTTAAGGCGACGTGAAACGGCCGAAGTAGGGCCTAGCTGAGTACGCACATCAGCGCTGGCATCTTCCGTGACCAGCTCCAGAAACACCGAGAAGCGTGCCAGGCCATCGTCATACATGAGGCTGCTGATGGTGCTATCGCCAGAAGGGTCACGCCGTACGGTACTGTTGATCAGCTCGAAACCCGGTGGCAGCCAGTCCGAGCGCCAGCCTGCAACGGCTTCGGTCTTGGGGCGGGCCACACGCTCCACCGGTTTGCAGGCGGCACTGGCCTTCAAATCGGCATCGGTAGGCAGGTCATCGGTATCAAGGCGCGTCATCTGGAAGCGCTCGAGCAACTGCCCCTTGTCGTTGAGCATCAACGAGCGCAGCGGCAGGCCGGTTTTGCTGTCCAGGTGCATTTCAAATGCGTAGCGGTGCTGGTCGCGCGGAGTAAGCGTGACAATGACCGCATCGCGCCCGGCGACCCGTGCCTTGCCTGCTACAGCCAAATCGTACCAGCTCATCAGTTTGAGGGGGTCGAGCATGCGCGGCGCGGCATCGGGCAAGTTGCTCACGCCACTGGCCAATGCACCACTGACGCATTGCACCTTGCCGTCCACCCGCACGATTTCCTGGGCGGCACCGTCAAGCTGGAGCAATCGCTCGCTGACCTTGCCGTCCTGAACCCGATGCCAGATGTCGTGGGATGAGAAGCTGCCGTTTCGTTCGTAAACGAAGGAGCCCTGGTAACTCTGCCTTTGTTCGGCCTGTGCCAGCTTGTTCAGCCATTCGCTTGCCTGGGGCGACGAATTGGCTGCCAATGCTGGCACCGTCATGCAACTGCCTAAAAGCAGCGACAGGAGAGGTAGCGCGCGCATGATCCTCCTTACTTAGCGGTTTTCCAGGCTGGCGGCGCGGGCATACGGCAGGGCAGTTTCAGTACCCTTGAGCGCGGATTCCTGCGCGTGCTGGCGCAGATACCCCGGCAGACGCTGATCCCAGCCGGCCTGGTTCTGCAGCACGCCATTGGCCATCGGCCCGGTCGGTTGCTCACTGCCTTCACTATAGCCTGCCAAAACAGCCGGGCCCTGAGTTTGTGGCATGCTCAGGCCTTGCTGGGCAGGTTGCTGCGAAGCCAGCTCGGCGCCGGTGATCTCGTCCTGGTTGTACATGCGTACACCAGCCAGCACAGCAACGGTAACCGAGGCGGCAACGGCCAGGCGGCCAATGCTGCGCCATGGGCCTTGCTTGACTTTGGCCGGTACGGCTTCGTCAGCCAAGGCGGCAGACACCGCCGAGGCGATATCCATTTTCGGCAGCAACAGCTCCTTGTGCATCGCTGCGCGGGCTACCTGGTAACGCGACCAGGTGGCACGGGTTTCGGCATCGTCGACGGCGCTCAGCACCCGTCGCAATTCCAGTTCGTCCGCTTCGTTATCCATTACCGCGGACAGCGATTCCTGCAAAGCTTCACGACTCATGGCGGTTCCTCTCTTGGCTGTCGCCGCTGTCTCAGGTTTCCTGCAACAAGGGCTGCAGGGCTTTGTCTATGGCCTCCCGAGCGCGGAAGATTCGAGAGCGCACGGTACCCACCGGACATTGCATGACACTGGCAATGTCTTCGTAACTCAACCCGTCGAACTCACGCAGGGTCAGAGCCGTGCGCAAATCTTCAGGCAGTTGCTGGATGGTGCGATGGACTGTGCCTTCGATTTCATCCCGCAACAGGGAGCGTTCTGGGGACTCGAGATCCTTGAGGCCATGATCGCCGTCGTAAAACTCCGCATCCTCGGAGCTCACATCGCTGTCTGGCGGCCGTCTTCCACGGGACACCAGATAGTTCTTCGCCGTGTTGATGGCGATGCGGTACAGCCAGGTATAAAACGCACTGTCACCGCGGAAATTGCCAAGCGCACGGTAGGCCTTGATAAAGGCTTCCTGCGCTACATCCTGGGCCTCGTGGGTATCGTGAACGAACCGCACGATCAACCCGAGAATCTTGTGCTGATACTTCAGCACCAACAGATCGAACGCTCGCCTGTCACCGCGCTGCACGCGCTCGACAAGCTGCTGATCCTCTTCCTGGGTTAGCATGAACACTCCTCAGTGAACTCGAAGGAGCGTTGCATCAGCCATCGTTCGGGCTTGCAAACATAGACTCGGGCTTTTCGCAAAAGTTCTCTCCTCCAAGCAAGTTTCCTGCGGCCCTTGACTGGCTCGCACGGAAGACGCGGCGCGGGCACGGCCGGCAGCGTCGATAATCAGGTTTCGGATACGCAGGTGTCAGCCCGGATAGAGCCGCCGCCACGCGTCGCCGCGCGAAATGATGGCGCACGGGCAGCCTTCATAGGATTTCCAGCCATGTAGGAAAGTTCCCACGAAGATTGCCCTAACGTCGCAAGTGGCATGGAAATTGGCCACCGCAGGCTGCTATAAAGGCAACCCGGCCTCTATTCACGATAGTTTCACAATGCCATCTACGCGTGTCTATTGTGCCGTGCCCCCTCCGAAGATTACTAGTGTCCCGACATGAGCCAACAATTCCAACATGATGTCCTGGTGATCGGCAGCGGCGCAGCCGGTCTCAGCCTGGCACTCAACCTTCCCGCCCACCTGCGCATCGCCGTACTGAGCAAGGGCGACCTGGCCAATGGCTCGACTTTCTGGGCCCAAGGTGGCGTGGCCGCGGTACTGGACGACACCGATACCGTGCAGTCCCATGTCGAGGACACTCTCAATGCCGGCGGCGGACTGTGCCACGAAGATGCCGTGCGATTCACCGTCGAGCACAGCCGCGAAGCCATTGAGTGGCTGATCGAACAGGGCGTGCCCTTTACCCGCGATGAGCACTCCAGCGTTGACGATGGCGGCTTCGAATTTCACCTGACCCGCGAAGGCGGGCACAGCCACCGGCGCATCATCCATGCCGCCGATGCCACGGGCGCAGCCATTTTCACCACGTTGCTGGAGCAAGCCCGCAAACGCCCCAACATCGAACTGCTTGAGCAACGAGTGGCGGTCGACCTGATTACCGAGCGGCGCCTGGGCTTGCCAGGCGCGCGGTGCCTGGGCGCCTACGTGCTGAACCGCAACAGTGGTGAGGTGGACACCTTCGGGGCGCGATTTACCGTGCTTGCCACCGGCGGCGCCGCCAAGGTCTACCTGTATACCAGCAACCCCGATGGTGCCTGCGGCGATGGCATCGCCATGGCCTGGCGCGCCGGCTGTCGGGTTGCGAATCTGGAATTCAACCAGTTCCATCCCACCTGCCTCTACCATCCGCAGGCCAAGAGTTTCCTGATCACCGAAGCCCTGCGCGGCGAAGGCGCCCTGCTGCGCCTGCCCAATGGTGAACGCTTCATGCCGCGCTTCGACCCACGCGAAGAACTGGCTCCCCGCGACATCGTAGCCCGGGCCATCGACCATGAGATGAAGCGCCTGGGCGTGGACTGCGTCTACCTGGACATCACGCACAAGCCGGCCGACTTCATCAAAAGCCATTTCCCGACGGTCTATGAGCGTTGCCTGGCCTTCGGTATCGACATCACCCGTCAGCCGATCCCGGTAGTGCCCGCCGCCCACTACACCTGTGGCGGGGTGGTGGTCGACGATCGCGGCCATACCGACGTCCCGGGCCTGTACGCCATCGGCGAGACCAGCTTCACCGGCCTGCACGGCGCCAACCGCATGGCCAGCAACTCGCTGCTCGAGTGTTTCGTCTACGGCCGTTCCGCTGCCGCGGACATCGAGGCCCGCCTGGCCCAGATCGCCATGCCCAAAGCCCTGCCCTGCTGGGATGCCAGCCAGGTCACCGACTCGGATGAGGATGTGATCATTGCGCACAACTGGGACGAACTGCGGCGGTTCATGTGGGACTACGTGGGTATCGTGCGCACCAGCAAGCGCCTGCAGCGTGCCGAGCACCGCGTGCGCCTGCTGCTGGACGAGATCGACGAGTTCTACAGCAACTACAAGGTCAGCCGCGACCTGATCGAGTTGCGCAACCTGGCACAGGTGGCGGAGCTGATGATCCGCTCGGCCATGCAGCGCAAGGAAAGCCGCGGGTTGCACTACACCCTGGATTACCCCGGGATGCTGGCTGAGGCCAAGGACACCATACTGAGCCCAGCCTGAAGATCGATGCCCCTTCGCGGGTAAAACCGCAAAGGGGCGACGCGGCACCTGACTAGCGTGCCGCGACCTCAGCCCACCTGCGCCGACTGAATTTCAGCCGTACCCGCAGGCGCCGATGCTGATCCGCCGCCAGGGCATCGCCGACAACACATTGACTCTCGCCCAACCAGCGCCCAGGCCTTGCGAACCGCAATACCACCAGGCCCGGCAGCGCCACGCTGTCGCGACACAGACGCACCGCCTGCCAGCCCCCGGCACGGCTGAATAGCTGCCAGCCGCAAGCATCCCGGCGCAGGCCAGTGACGGCTTGAGCATGGGTCAGCAGTATGCGTCGGGGGATCACCCAGCAGGCATGGGCCAGGCAAGCGACGGAGGCAGGAAGGGAAAGCCACCAGGGCAGCGCACTCAGCCACAAGGCAAGCAACGCCAGCACCTGGCAGATCAGGTAGGCCGTCAGCAGCAGGCGCGAGCCCTGCCAACGGCACTCGAAACACTCACTTGGGCTGGACACGGTCCAGAATGATGCGGACCATGCGCTGCAGCTCCGGGTCTTCGGACTCGGTGCGCTCCATGAACCAGCCGAACATGTCCTGATCCTCACAGCTCAACAGGCGAACGTAGAGTTCGCGATCGGCTTCGCTCAGGGTCGGGTAGACCTCCTGGGTGAAAGGCACCAGCAGTACGTCGAGTTCCAGCATGCCGCGGCGGCTGTGCCAGAAAAGCCGGTTGAGTTCAGTTTGTTCGACCATGGGGCCCTCCTCAAATGGGCGGCCAGTATACAGCCAGGCGCACGAAGCGGCACGAGGCGTTGGTCTAGTCACCTACCTATTTTGTTACTGGCGTTCTATGATGGCCGCCAGTCTTTAGCCACCGCGATCCCCCATGGCCGATTCCGCTTTCTACAGCCCCCTGTCCCACGAGGGCATCCTCGCCGTCCGCGGCTCCGACGCCGGCAAGTTCCTGCAGGGCCAGTTGACCTGCAACATCAACTACCTCAGCCCCGAGCACGCAAGCCTTGGCGCCCGCTGCATGGTCAAGGGGCGCATGCAGTCGAGCTTCCGCATCCTGCCCGAAGGCAACGGCTACCTGCTGGCCATGGCCAGCGAACTGCTCGAGGCGCAGCTGGCCGACCTGAAAAAATACGCCGTGTTTTCCAAAGCCACGCTCAGCGACGAAAGCGCCGCCTGGGCGCGTTTCGGCCTGCAGGGCGGTGATGCGGCGCTGCGGACTCTGGGTTTGAAGGTGCCGACCGGCGCCGGCGCCACCGAACGCCATGAAGGCCTGATCGCAGTGGCCGTCTCCGAAGGTCGCGTGGAACTTTGGGTACCGGCGGACGCCGCCGCCAGCGTGCGTGAACAACTGGCAAGCGCATTGCCGCAAGGGCCTCTCAACGACTGGCTGCTGGGGCAGATCCGTGCCGGCATTGGCCAGGTCATGGGCCCGACCCGTGAGCTGTTCATCCCGCAAATGATCAATTTGCAGGCGGTCGATGGCGTGAGTTTCAAGAAGGGCTGCTACACCGGCCAGGAAATCGTCGCCCGCATGCAGTACCTGGGCAAGCTCAAGCGACGTCAGTACCGCTTGCTGCTGGACCAGCAGGATATTCCTGCCCCGGGTGCGCAAATCTTCTCGCCGACCCATGGCTCATCGGTCGGGGAAGTGGTCATCGCGGCCAGCACGGGCCAAGGCTGCGAGCTGCTTGCGGTACTCAGTGCCGAGGCCGTGGAAGACGACAACCTGCACCTGGGCAGCCTGCAAGGCCCACGCCTGCAGGTCTCGAGCCTGCCTTACGAACTGGATCGCGACCGGGAAATCCAGCGCTGACCAGCCCGCCACCCCTGCTGTAGAGAAGTACATGAACAAGCTGGCCGAGATGGTTCAAGCACAGTTGCTGGCTGCCATCGCCAACGATGACCTGGTCCTGCCGACCCTTCCGGAAGTTGCCCTGAGCATCCGCGAGGCTGCCGAGGACACGGAAATCAGCGTTGCTGCCCTGAGCAAGGTGATTGGCCGCGATGCTGCCCTCTCCGCCCGCCTGATCAAGGTGGTGAACAGCCCGCTGCTGCGGGCGGCGATCGAGGTCACCGACCTGCACACGGCCATCACCCGCCTGGGTATCAACTACAGCTGCAACCTGGCCATCGGCCTGGTGATCGAGCAGATCTTCCATGCACGCTCATCGGCAGTTGAGCAAAAATTGAGGGATATCTGGGCAAACAGCCTCGAAGTCGCGGGCATCAGCTATGAAATCTGCCGCCGCTTTACCCACCTCAAGCCTGACCAGGCCACCCTCGGCGGCCTGGTCAACCAGATCGGCGCGCTGCCGGTGCTGATCTACGCCGAAGAGCACAACGAACTGCTCTCCGACCCGGTATGCCTGCACTACGTGATCGAGCAGATCCAGCCTGTGCTGGGCGACAAGATACTTTCGTCATGGGAGTTCCCCGAGCAACTGGTCAAACTGCCAAGCCAGGTTCAAGACCTGGACCGGCGCACCGATAAAGTGGACTACATCGACGTGGTGCAGATTGCCCGCTGCCTCAGCCAGCGCGGACGCAGCCGGCCGCTGGCGGCGTTGCCGGCCTATCGGCACCTGGGGTTGCCGTTTGGCACGGAGCTGGAGATTGGCGAACTGCTGGAAGCGCGAAGCATGCTGCGCTAGCCAGCGTCTTGCCCGCCAAAGGTTCTGCACAGGCAAGCCATCAGTCAGCGATAAAACTCACTCGCACTTTCAACCCGCCATTCTCGCCGTCATGCAGACTGATCTGCGCCAGGTGCGCGCGACAGATCTCACCCACAATCGCCAACCCCAAGCCAGTTCCCTGGGCACTGCGGCGATAGAAGCGCTCGAATACCCGCTCGCGCTCATCCTCGGGGATACCGGGGCCATCATCTTCGACCTCCAGTACCGCTGGCGCCAGAACCCGCAAGATCACATTACCGCCCGCCGGGGTATGTGCCAGCGCGTTGTCCACCAGGTTGCTGAGCAACTCGTTGAGCAGCGTCGGCTCCCCCTTGAGCCACACCGGCGCCGCGGCCTCCAGCGCCAGGGCCACGCCCCGTTTGTGCGCCAGCGGTGCCATCGCCATGCCCAGCTCGCGTGCCAGCTGACTCAGGTCCAGGCGCTGAGCGCCACCTTCGGCGATTGCCCGAGCGCCATTTTCCACCCGTGCCAACGATAAAAGCTGGTTGGCCAGATGGGTCAGCCTGTCAGTGCCTTGGGCGGCAGACTCCAGCGTCTGGTGCCACTGTTCGGGCTGCTTCGAGCGCAAGCCCAACTCGACCCGCGCCTTGAGCGCTGCCAATGGCGTGCGCAGTTCGTGGGCCGCCTCGGCAATGAACTGCGCCTGGCGCTCGAACTGCCCTCGCAAGCGTTCGGTGAAGTGATTCAAGGCACGCACCAGCGGGTCAAGCTCACGCTGCACCTGCACCCGCGGCAGCGCGCGCAGGTCATCCGGCTGGCGCTCTTCCACGGCTTTGCGCAGACGCTCCAGCGGGCGCAGCGCCGCACTCACGGCGAACCAGACCATCCCCAATGCCCCCAGCGCCAGCATGCCCAGGCGCAGCAGGGTATCGGCCATCAGCCCGCGGGCCATCCTCACCCGCGCCTCCTCCGTCTCGGCCACACGGATTTCAGCCATGCCGTTCATGTTCGGCTCGCTGACCGCCTTGAGCAGACTGACCACACGCACGTCCTGCCCGAGGTAGGTGGCGTTGTAGAAGCGCGCCAGCGCCGGGTAATCGTCGGTACGCGGTGTGCCCGGCGGGGGTGGCGGCAGGTTCTCGTAGCCCGAGATCAGTTTCTGGTTGATGTCCAGCACCTGGTAGTAAATGCGCCCGGCGCTGTCGTAGGCAAACGTGTCCAGCGCCACGTAGGGCACATCCGCGCTGAGCGTGCCGTCGCGCTGGGACAGGCCGGCAGCGATGGTCCGCGCCGATGCCAGCAAAGTACGGTCGTAGGCGGTATCGGCCGCCTCGCGGCCATTCCAGTAGGCGCTCAGGCCGCTGGCCAGCATCAGCACTACCAGCAACAGCGCCAGGTTGCCCAGCAAGCGCCCGCGCAGGCTGCCATTGTCACGCATCGCGGTGCTCGAGCAGGTAGCCGAGGCCACGGAACGTGACAATGGCCACCGACTGGCCGTCGAGCTTCTTGCGCAGGCGGTGGATGTAGATTTCGATGGCGTCGGGGCTGGCCTCTTCGTCCAGGCCGAAGACCTGGGCGGCCAATTGCTCCTTGCTCATCACCCGTCCGGGGCGTGCGATCAGCGCCTCAAGTACGCTCTGCTCACGGGAGGTCAGCGTCAGGTTGTCCTCGCCCAGGGCGAACCGCCGGGTATCAAGGTCATACACCAGCGGGCCGCAGCGCTGCTGACGCTCGCCGCCGAGCACGCTGCGGCGCAGCAGGGCCTTGACCCGTGCTTCCAGTTCGGTCAGCTCGAAGGGCTTGGCCAGGTAATCGTCGGCGCCCAGGTTCAGGCCATGCACCCGGTCCTTCACATCGCTGCGCGCCGTCAGCATCAACACCGGCAGGGTCTTGCCGCGCCCGCGCAGGCGGGCCAGCACCTCAAAGCCGTCCATGCGCGGCAGGCCCACATCGAGCACGGCAACGGCGTACTCCTCGCTGGCCAGAGCCAGATCGGCGGCCACGCCGTCATGCAGCACATCCACGGTCAAACCATGGCTCTTCAGGGCCTGGGCCACGCTTTCGGCCAGTTGTACGTGGTCTTCGACCAGCAGCACACGCATCGGATTCTCCCTGCTCGGGTGGGGCGGTGGCGCGGAGTGTACCGCTGTCGCCCGGTCTGTGAAGCCCCTTGTAACAAACCTTTCAGGCTGAAAGGTTAGCGAAAGGTTCGTTACCTAGCATCGCACCACGGTCGCCCCACGCGCCGAAATAAAGCACCAGCAAGGTGCAACGAATAAGAACAATAACGGAGTCATCCCCGATGCTGTCATCGCAGCCGCAGGCGTTCGCGCCTACCCGTTCCCCATCCGCACGCCCATACGCCTATGCCTGCGCCCTTGCGCTTGCCGGCGTCGCCCCGATGAGCCAGGCCGCCTTCTTCGAAGACAGCACGGCAACCTTCGAAACCCGCAACATGTACTTCAACCGCGACTTCCGCGACGGCACCAGTGCACAGCAATCCAAGCGCGAAGAGTGGGCCCAGGGCCTGATGCTCAACTTCGAGTCCGGCTACACCGACGGCCCCGTGGGCTTTGGCCTGGACGCCCTGGGCATGCTCGGCATCAAGCTCGACTCAAGCCCCGACCGCGCAGGCTCTGGCCTGTTGCCGACCCACGATGATGGCAAGGCCGCCGATGAGTACTCCAAACTCGGCCTGACCGGCAAAGTGAAAGTGTCCGAGACCGAACTGAAAATCGGCTCACTGATCCCCGAACTGCCGACCCTGCAGCCCAACGACGGGCGCATCCTGCCGCAGACCTTCGAGGGCGGCCTGGTCACCTCGAAAGAAATCCAGAACCTCACCTTCACCGGCGGGCGCCTGGAAAAGGTCAAGGATCGCAATGACACCAACTGGGAAGACCTGACCCTGAACAACAAGAACGGTCGCTTCGGCGGCACGTTCGCGGCAGACAACCTCGACCTGGCGGGCGTCGACTACCAATTCACCGATCGCATCACCGGCAGCTACCACTTCGGCCAGCTCGACGACATCTACCGCCAGCACTTCCTCGGCATGGTCGCCACCCAGCCTTGGGGCCCGGGCACCTTCGGTGCAGACCTGCGCCTGGCAGTGAGTGATGATCAGGGCCAGGCCAAGGCCGGCAACATCGACAACACCACCGTCAACGGCATGTTCAGCTATGCCTTGGGCGGGCACAAGGTGAGCGCCGCCTACCAGCATCTGTCAGGTGACAGCGCCTTCCCTTATGTCGATGGTGCCAACCCGTACCTGGTCAACTTCGTGCAGATCAACGACTTCGCCGGCGCCGACGAGCGCTCCTGGCAAGTGCGCTACGACTACAACTTCGCAGCGCTGGGCGTCCCTGGCCTGACCTTCATGACCCGCTACATCAACGGCGACAACGTCAGCCGCGCCGATGGCAGCGAGGGCAAGGAGTGGGAGCGCAATACCGAGTTCAAGTACGTGGTACAAAGCGGCCCGTTGAAAAACGTCGCCGTGCGCCTGCGCAACGCCACCTTCCGTTCGAATTTCGCCCGCGATGCCGACGAAGTGCGGCTGCTGGTGAGCTACAGCGTCGCCCTGTGGTAACCCATAACAACAACGCTCACGGAGATAGACGATGACCTTTTCACTGCGCCGCCTCGCCCTGGCTACCGGCTGCCTGCTGCTGGCCGGCAATGCCCTCGCCGCCGAACCCAAACGCCCCGAATGCATCGCCCCGGCCTCGCCCGGCGGCGGTTTCGACCTGACCTGCAAACTGGTGCAAAGCGCCCTTGTGCAGGAAAAGATCCTCAGCAAACCAATGCGCGTCACCTACATGCCAGGCGGTGTCGGCGCAGTGGCCTACAACGCCGTGGTAGCGCAGCGCCCGGGCGATGCCGGCACGCTGGTGGCGTGGTCCAGCGGCTCCTTGCTCAACCTGGCCCAGGGCAAGTTCGGCCGCTTCGACGAAAATGCCGTGAAATGGCTGGCGGCGGTCGGCACCAGCTACGGCGCCATCGCCGTGAAAAGCGATTCCCCCTACAAGACCCTCGATGACCTGGTCGCGGCGTTGAAAAAAGACCCGAGCAAGGTGGTGATCGGCTCCGGTGGCACCGTCGGCAGCCAGGACTGGATGCAGACTGCTCTTATCGCCAAGGCCGCCGGCATCAACCCCCGCGACCTGCGCTACGTGGCCCTGGAAGGGGGCGGTGAAATCGCCACCGCGCTGCTAGGGGGCCACATCCAGGTCGGCTCCACCGACATCTCCGACTCCATGCCACACATCCAGAGCGGCAACATGCGCATCCTTGCGGTGTTCTCGGAAAACCGCCTGGACGAGCCGGAGATGAAAGACATCCCCACCGCCAAGGAGCAGGGTTACGACATCGTCTGGCCGGTGGTGCGCGGTTTCTACCTTGGGCCGAAAGTGAGCGATGAAGAGTACGCCTGGTGGAAGGACTCCTTCGACAAGATGCTCGCCTCTGAAGACTTCGCCAAGCTGCGTGACCAGCGCGAGCTGTTCCCGTTCGCCATGACAGGTGACGAACTGGACGGCTATGTGAAGAAGCAAGTGGCGGACTACAAGGCACTGGCCAAGGAATTCGGCCTGGTTCAGTAAGCCTGGGTGCATGTACTGGCCCCATCGCCGGCTTGCCGGCGAAGGGGCCTTTACGGCCACTGCAACCTCAATGAGGATTCCCAATGATCCTGCAACGCATCTTCGCCCTGGCTTTGCTGGCGCTGTGCGCCGTCCTGGCCGTGATGGCCTGGCCCTACCAGGCGGCCTTTTCCTACGAACCGGTCGGCCCACGTGCCTACCCGCTGTTGATGCTTGGGCTGATGAGCCTGGGCCTGCTCTATCTCGCCATACGCCCCACGCCCATCGTGCACAAGGACGACGAGCCTGCGCTGGACCGCGCAACCCTGACCAAGATTGCCGCCTGCGTCGGCCTGCTGCTGCTCTTCGCCAGCACCTTTGAAGCCTTGGGCTTCATCCTCAGCGCCATCTTGGTTGGCATCCCTATGGCCCGCTTGTACGGCGGCCGCTGGTTACGCAGCACCCTGGTGGTGGTGGGCATGAGCCTGTTCCTCTACTGGCTGTTCGACCGCGTGATGGATGTGCCCCTGCCCCTCGGCCTGCTGAGCGTACTGGAGAACTGACAGATGGATACCTTGAGCTACCTGGGCCAGGGCTTCGGCGTCGCCCTGAGCCCCTACAACCTGGTTACCGCCCTTTCGGGCACCCTCATCGGCACCGTGGTCGGCCTGCTGCCGGGGCTGGGCCCGATCAACGGCGTGGCGCTGCTGATCCCGATCGCCTTCGCCCTTGGCCTGCCGCCCGAATCGGCGCTGATCCTGTTGGCAGCGGTGTACCTGGGCTGTGAATACGGCGGGCGGATCAGTTCGATCCTGCTGAATATCCCGGGCGAGGCCTCGACCGTGATGACCACCCTCGACGGCTACCCGATGGCCCGCAACGGCCTGGCTGGCGTTGCCCTGTCGCTGTCGGCGTGGAGTTCGTTCATCGGCGCACTCATCGCCACCTGCGGCATGGTGCTGTTCGCCCCGCTGCTGGCGAAATGGGCGATTGCCTTCGGGCCGGCGGAATACTTCGTACTGATGGTGTTCGCCATCGTTGCTCTGGGCGGCATGGCCGGGGACAAACCGCTGAAGACTTTCATCGCCGCACTGATCGGCCTGTTCCTGTCAGCGGTCGGTATCGACGCCAACAGTGGCGTATACCGCTTCACCGGTGACAGCGTGCACCTGGCCGACGGTATCCAGTTCGTGGTGCTGGTGCTGGGCCTGTTCTCGATCAGCGAAATCCTGCTGCTGCTGGAGAAGACCCACCATGGCCACCAGGCGGTCAAGGCTACCGGGCGCATGCTGTTCAACTTCAAGGAAGCAGCGTCGGTATTCGCCATCAATGTCCGCTGCGGCCTGCTCGGCTTCATCATGGGCGTGCTGCCAGGTGCGGGGGCGACCCTGGCCAGCGCCGTGGCTTACATGACCGAGAAGCGTATCGCCGGCGAAAGCGGCAAGTTCGGCAAGGGTGACGCCCGTGGCCTGGCTGCCCCGGAAACAGCCATCGGCGCATCCTGCTGCGGCGCGCTCGTGCCGATGCTGACCCTGGGGGTTCCCGGCTCGGGCACCACGGCAGTGATGATCGGTGCACTGACCCTGTACAACATCACCCCCGGCCCACTGCTGTTCGAACAGCAACCGGACATCGTCTGGGGGCTGATCGCTTCGCTGTTCGTCGCCAACATCATGCTGGTGATCCTGAACATACCGATGATCCGCATCTTCACCCGCATCCTCGCCGTGCCGAACTGGGCGCTGGTGCCGGTAATCGCGATCATCACCGCGATCGGTGTGTACGCGGTGCACGCCACCACCTTCGACCTGTTCCTGATGGTCGGCATCGGCATCATGGGCTACATCCTGCGCAAGCTGGACTTCCCGCTGTCGCCTATCCTGCTCGGCTTCATCCTGGGCGGCCTGATGGAGCAGAACCTGCGCCGTGCGCTGTCGATTTCCAATGGCGAGCTGGGCATTCTGTGGTCGAGTTCGATCAGCATGGGCATCTGGGTACTGGTGGTGTGCATGCTCTGCCTGCCGCTGCTGCGTATCTGGCGCAAACGTAGCCTGCAGCGTCGGGCGATGGCCGATGCCTGATCGGTCGTTGCCGCTGTACTGGGCGACAGGGCTGGTCGGCCTGGCGGGCGGGTATCTCGCCAGCCAGGTCGGCTGGCCCTTGCCCTGGATGGTCGGCTCATTGCTGGCGATCATCCTGGTGCGCTGCCTGACGCCCTGGCAGCTTTCGGAAATCCCCAATGGCCGCAAGTGCGGCCAATGCATCATCGGCCTGGGTATTGGCCTGCACTTCACCCCAGCCGTGATCGAGCAGGTCGCCAGCCATTTCGTGCTGATCTTCTTTGCCGCACTGCTGACCACCGTTTCCAGCGTGGTTGGCGTGTGGCTGCTGCGGCGTACCGGCGAAGACCGTGCCACGGCATTTTTTGCCAGCATGCCCGGTGGTTCCGGTGAGATGGTCAACCTCGGCGCGCGTAACGGCGCGATGCTCAGCCAGGTGGCGGCGGCGCAAAGCCTGCGTGTGCTGGCGGTGGTGCTGTGCGTACCGGCGCTGTTCAAGTTCCTGATCGGTGACGGTGTACCGCTCAATCATGCCGGCAGCGTGAGCTGGGGCTGGCTGGCGCTGATCGCACCGCTGGGTGTAGCGGTCGGTTTCGCCTGGCAGCGCTTGCGCCAGCCTAACCCCTGGCTGTTCGGGCCACTGCTGGTGGCCGCCACGCTAAGCCTGGCGGGCAACTTGCAGATCGCCCTGCCCGACGGTGCCAGCCAGATCGGCCAATGGCTGATCGGGAGTGGCCTGGCTTGCCACTTCAATCGCGCATTCTTCCGCCGTGCTCCATCGTTCTTGCTGCGCACGTTGCTCGCCACGGCGCTGTGCATGCTGATCGCGGGCACTGCCGCCTGGGGGTTGAGCGTGATGACTGCGCTGGATCTGCGCTCGCTGACGCTGGGCATGATGCCGGGCGGCATTGCCGAGATGAGCCTGACCGCAGAGACATTGCAGCTGTCGGTGCCGTTGGTGACGGCGTTGCAGGTGATGCGCTTGCTGTTCGTGCTGTTTCTGGCCGAACCGCTGTTCAGATGCTGGGTGAAAGGCCAGCACTGAAAGCTTTGCAGGTGATCGCCGGCAAGCCGGCCACTGAGCACCGGCTCGCCCCTTAAAGCGGCGGTAACGCCCAGTTGATCGGCGCCAGGCCACGCTGTTCGAGGAAGCCGTTGGTCCGGCTGAAATGCCCACAACCCAAGAACCCGCGGTACGCAGACAGTGGCGACGGGTGCACCGATTTGAGCACCAGGTGCTTGGTGCCATCGATCAGTTTCTGCTTGCTCTGGGCATGCGCGCCCCACAGCAGGAACACCACATTCGGGCACTGCTCGCTGACCACCTGGATGACCCGGTCGGTAAAGAATTCCCAGCCTTTCTTGGCATGCGAAGCGGCATTGGCGCGTTCGACGGTCATGGTGGTATTGAGCAGCAGCACACCCTGCTCCGCCCAGCTCTGCAGGTAACCATG
This sequence comes from Pseudomonas sp. SG-MS2, assembly GCF_009933855.1. Classification (NCBI taxonomy): domain Bacteria; kingdom Pseudomonadati; phylum Pseudomonadota; class Gammaproteobacteria; order Pseudomonadales; family Pseudomonadaceae; genus Pseudomonas; species Pseudomonas sp. SG-MS2. Next base: position 41,909 of record NZ_MOMO01000217.1, read on the forward strand.
GCTGGCGATGGGAATGTTCAGGTCGCGCTGCAGCTCCTTGTAGATGTTGACCAGCGACGGCGGCGTCGGCACACCCGGCTGCACCGAGAAGCACAGGCCGTGTGCCTGGCCCGGGCCGTGATACGGGTCCTGGCCGAGAATGACGACTTTCACCTGCTCCAGCGGGGTGGAGTTGAGCGCATTGAAGATCATCGGGCCTGGCGGGTAGATTTCCTTGCCGGCGGCGTACTCCTGGCGCAGAAACTCACGCAGTTGGTGCATGTAGGGCTGATCGAACTCGGCACGCAGGGCGTTTTTCCAGCCGGGTTCAAGTTTGATGCGATCGTCGTCAGTCATGAGGCCATCCGTAAACAATGGCGCGACACTAGGTAAGCCATCCCCCCTTGTCAATCGGTCTGACCTATGGCCTGCATGATCGCCCAGGCAGGCCATACTTGAGCGATGACTTGAACGAGGTAGTCCATGGCCATTCATTGCGAGGTACTCACCGGCGCCGATGGCGCCCGCATCGGCATTGCCACACTGGATGCGCCCAAGGCGCTCAATGCCCTGAACCTGCCGATGATCGAAGTGCTCGGCGAATACCTGCAAGACTGGGCCCGCGACCCGGGCGTTGTCTGTGTATTGCTGCGTGGCAACGGCGCCAAGGCATTCTGCGCCGGCGGCGATGTACGGGCACTGGCCCAGGCCTGCCGCGACCACCCCGGCAGCGTGCCACCGCTGGCTGCCACGTTCTTTGCCGCCGAATACCGCCTCGACTATCTCCTGCACACCTACCCCAAGCCGGTGCTGTGCTGGGG
>NZ_MOMO01000024.1:0-39759 GCF_009933855.1 Pseudomonas sp. SG-MS2
GATGGCCGGGGGGTGTACTGGTACTGGTAACCGGCGCCACTGCCGCCGTTGGAAATCGAATGCTGGGGCACCTGGGGCTGTTCGAGCACCGGCGAGGCCAGGCGCATCTCGCCTTGCGGGCCGAATTCGCCCGCCTGTTGCCCCGTCGGGCGGACGACCTCGGCAGCGGCGGCAGGCGCCGACGCCAGATGGTCTTCCGGGCGCACGTCGGCCAAGGCACGGTGCAGCGTGCCGTAGAGAAAATCGTGAACCGAACGCCCCTCACGGAAACGCACTTCGTGCTTGGTCGGGTGCACGTTGACGTCGACGCCGTTGGGCTCAAGCTCAAGGAACAGCACGAACGTGGGGTGACGGCCATTGAACAGCACATCACGGTAAGCCTGGCGCACCGCATGGGCTACCAGCTTGTCGCGCACCGCACGGCCGTTGACGAAGAAGTACTGAAGGTCTGCCTGGCTGCGCGAGAAAGTCGGCAGGCCGACCCAGCCCCACAGACGCAGGCCGTTACGCTCGACATCGATCGGCAGCGCCTGCTCCATGAAGCCCCCGCCACAAATGGCGCCGACCCGCCGCGCACGGGCCGTTTCATCATGCGCCTCGTGCAGGCTGAGGATGCTCTTGCCGTTGTGCCGCAGGTGGAAGGCCACATCGAAGCGGGCCAGGGCCAGGCGCCGGATGACTTCCTGCAGGTGATCGAATTCGGTCTTTTCGGCCTTGAGAAACTTGCGACGGGCCGGGGTATTGAAGAACAGGTCACGCACTTCCACCGAGGTGCCGACAGGGTGTGCGGCAGGCTGCACACGCGGAGTCATGTCGCGACCTTCGGTCTCGACCTGCCAGGCTTCGCTAGCACTGGCGGTGCGCGACGTCAGGGTCAGGCGCGCCACCGAGCTGATGGAAGCCAGGGCCTCGCCACGAAAGCCCAGGCTCAGCACACCTTCGAGGTCTTCCAGCTCACGGATCTTGCTGGTGGCGTGCCGGGCCAGAGCCAATGGCAGGTCGTCAGCGGAAATGCCGCTGCCGTCGTCACGTACCCGCAACAACTTGACGCCGCCCTGCTCCACTTCGACATCGATGCGTCGGGCACCGGAATCCAGACTGTTCTCCAGCAACTCCTTGGCCACCGAAGCCGGGCGTTCGACCACCTCACCGGCGGCAATCTGGTTGGCCAGCCGCGGGCTGAGCAGCTGGATGCGCGACCCCCCACTCATTGCTGCGAGGCCAGGGTCGTTGAGGGAATATTGAGGTGCTGGCCGACCTTCAGCTCATCGCTCTTGAGGCTGTTGGTGTTGCGCAGGCTAGCCACGCTGACCTGGTAGCGCACGGCAAGCATCGCCAGGGTCTCGCCCGGACGTACCGTGTGCTCACGTGGCCCCTGCGCGATCTTGCCGCTGTCGCGCATCCAGGCGATGTAGGTACCAGGCGGCGGGTTCTGCTGGAAGTACTGGCGCACACCGGTATGGATCGAGCGGGCCAGTGCCTGCTGATGGCTGCGCGTGGCCAGCTTGGCGGCTTCGTTGTTGTTGGAGATGAACCCGGTTTCGACCAGGATCGACGGAATGTCCGGCGACTTCAGCACCATGAAACCTGCTTGCTCGACACGCTGCTTGTGCAGCGAGGTGATGCGCCCCATGTTGCCCAGCACTTTTTGCCCGACGTTGAGGCTGGAACTGAGCGTCGCGGTCATCGACAGGTCGAGCAGCACGCCTGCAAGCATGCGGTCTTTGTCGTCGAGGCTGACGTTACCAGCGCCACCGATCAGGTCGGAGCGGTTTTCCGCATCGGCGAGCCAGCGGGCGGTCTCGGACGTGGCGCCACGGTCCGACAGGGCGAACACTGAGGCGCCAAAGGCGGCCCGCGACGGTGCAGCGTCGGCGTGGATCGAGATGAACAGGTCGGCGCCTTTCTTGCGGGCGATCTCGGTACGTTTGCGCAGCGGAATGAAGTAGTCACCGGTGCGGGTCAGTTCGGCACGGTAGCCCTTCTCGGTATTGATCTGGCGCTGCAGTTCCTTGGCGATCTGCAGCACGATGTCTTTCTCATGCTGGCCACGCGATCCCGAAGCACCCGGGTCCTCACCGCCATGACCGGCGTCGATGGCGACCACGATGTCGCGCTTGCCGCTGGGTACAGGCGGCAGTTTGATCGCCGGCTGGGCCGGGCTTACCGGCACCGCCGGCGTGGTCGCCGGGGTTCGCACAGGCGTTGGCGGTGCAGCAGGCGCCGTGGCGGCGATGGCATCGGCTTCCTGGTCATAGAGGTCGACCACCAGGCGGTTGCCGTATTGAGCATTGGGCGCCAGGGTGAAACTCTTGGGCGTGACCGACTTTTTCAGGTCGACCACCACCCGCAGGTCAGTCGCCGTACGCTGGGCCGAGCGCACGTTGCTGATGGGTGTATTCGAGGTGGACACGTTCAGTGGCGCGGCCAGGGTCGCCCCGTTGATATCGATTACCAGGCGATCCGGTGCGCTGAGGGTGAAGACGCTATGCTGCACGGGGCCAGACAGGTCGAAGACCAGCCGCGTGTTGTCCGGCGCGCGCCACAGGCGCATGCTCTTGACTTGAGTGACGGCCAGAGCGTCAACAGTCACCGCTGTCAGCAGCAGACCAACGACAGCGACCAGTGCGCGTATGCGCATACCTACCCCACTTACTGTTTATAGTGTTTGGCCAGCGCAATGCACCAGGCCTCGCCGCGAGCCCCCTGCGGCGCAAGGATCAGCGAGCGTCCGCCCGCTTGGGGGCTTATGGTAATGGTCAGGTCAGGCTTTGGCAAAACGCCCGCACCCTTTTCTGGCCACTCGAACAGACACAGCGGATCTCCCTCGAAATAGTCGCGAATGCCCATGAACTCCAGTTCCTCCGGATCGACCAGGCGATACAGGTCGAAATGGTAGGCGCGCACCTCACCGATCTCGTAGGGTTCAACCACGGTGAAGGTCGGGCTTTTCACTGCACCAGTATGGCCCAAGCCGCGAATAAGGCCACGGGACAGCGTAGTCTTGCCCGCGCCCAGGTCGCCCTCGAGAAAGATGATGCCGCGACCGCCGGTCACCTCGGCCAGTGATGCACCGAATTTGACCGTGGCCTCTTCATCGGCCAGAAACAGGGTTATGCCAGACACGCAGAATGCTCCTCCAACAACTCACGAATGACCGGCGCCAGATCACTGGCCGCCAGGCCTCTACCTTTCACACCCAACCGCTCGCCGGCACACGCGTGCAACCACACTCCAAGACTCGCGGCCTGCCAGGCGTCCAGCCCTTGAGCCAATAACGCCGCCAGTACACCGGTGAGCACGTCACCCAAGCCTGCCCCTGCCATTGCCGGATGCCCGCGCTGGCACAGCGCCAACTGCCCCGACGGGTCCGCCACCAACGTACCGGCGCCCTTGAGCACGCAGACACTGGCATAGCGGCGCGCCAGCTTGCGAGCAGCGCCCGGCCGGTCGGCCTGTACCGCCTCGGTGGAAATGCCCAGCAGCCGCGCGGCCTCCCCCGGGTGCGGAGTGAGGATACTGCCACTGGGTAATGCCAGGGGCGTGCGCGCCAGCAGGTTGAGTGCATCGGCATCCCACACTTGCGGCCGCTCGGCATTGGCAACAGCAGACAGCAGGCTGCGCCCCCAGGCGGCCTGGCCCAGGCCAGGGCCGACCACCAGCACCGAAGCGCGCTCCAATACCCCCATCAGCTGGTTGGCCGAATCGACCCCCAGGCACATGGTTTCGGGCAAGCGGGCAAGGCTTGCGGCCACGTGATCGGGGCGAGTCGCCACGCTGACCAGCCCGGCGCCGCAGCGCAGCGCGGCTTCGGCGCTCAGCAGCACTGCGCCACCGGTACCGAGGTCGCCACCCACCACCAGCACGTGGCCGAAGTCACCTTTATGGGCGTGCGGATGCCTGGCGGGCAGGCGCGTGACGGTCACGCTGCTTAGCAGGAGCGGGGCATGGCTTGGGTGTTTGGTCTGCGGCATGGGGTCAAAGGCTCCAATGTCTGGCAGAATTATACGCACCTGAGCCCGTATTGCCTTGCCCATCCATGTCCGCTTGCACACTTGACCTCGCCGCCCTGGCCCAATCGATCAAAAATTGGGGCCGAGAACTCGGTTTTGCCCACGTCGGCATCGCCGGTGTGGACCTTGGCGAGCACGAACAGCACCTGCAGCGCTGGCTCGACGCCGGCTACCAGGGCGAAATGGAATACCTGGCCGCCCACGATGGCAAACGCGCCCACCCCGACCAGTTGATCCCTGGCACCGTGAGGGTGGTTTCGCTGCGTATGGACTACTTGCCCGGCGATACACAGATGGCTCAACGCCTGGCCCAGGCGGAAAAAGCCTACGTATCGCGCTATGCCCTTGGCCGCGATTACCACAAGCTGGTGCGCAAACGCGTGCAGCACCTGGCCGATCGCATCCAGGAAGACATCGGTCCGTTCGGCTACCGGGCGTTCGTCGACAGTGCCCCGGTGCTGGAAAAGGCCATTGCCGAACAGGCGGGGCTAGGCTGGATCGGCAAGAACACGCTGCTGCTCAATCGCAAGGCCGGCAGCTATTTCTTCCTGGCCGAGCTATTCGTCGACCTGCCGCTGCCGGTAGACGAGGCGCATGCCAGCGAGCATTGCGGACGCTGCCAGGCGTGCCTGGACATCTGCCCGACCAAGGCCTTTGTCGGGCCCTATGTGCTGGATGCCAGGCGCTGCATTTCTTACCTGACCATCGAGTTGAAGGGCGCCATCCCCGTGGAGTTGCGCTCGATGATGGGCAATCGGGTGTTCGGTTGCGATGACTGCCAGATCGTCTGCCCGTGGAATCGTTTTGCACGTCCAACCCAGGAAAACGACTTCCAGCCCAGGCATGGCCTGGAGAATGCCGAGCTGGCCGAGATGTTCCTGTGGGATGAAAAGACTTTTCTACGCAAGACCGAGGGCGGGCCTTTGCGGCGCGCCGGGTATGAGCGCTGGCTACGCAACCTGGCGGTGGGCCTGGGCAATGCGCCGTCGACGATTCCGGTGCTGGAAGCCTTGAAGGCGCGCCGGGAAGACCCGTCGGAGCTGGTGCGTGAGCATGTGGAGTGGGCGCTGGCGCGGCATGGCATTACATAGCTGGGGCCGCCAAGCAGCCCCTGAGGTTTCACTGCTGGTCGTTGTAGTGAAACTTCGGCATTTCCCAATGGAAGCGGATCGCCAATAGCCGAACCAGGAACCCACCAAACAAGGTCAGCAGCATGGCCTGCTCTGCCGGCACCTTGAAATACACACAGCCCAGGTAAAACCACGCCGCGGCAAAAGACACGCTGGCATACAGTTCACGCCGGAACACCAGTGGGATGTCGTTACAGAAAATATCCCGAAGGATCCCGCCGAACACCCCTGTAATGACCCCGCTGATCGACGCCACCAGCATGCCCTGCCCCATCTCCAGCGCAGTCATGCAGCCAATCAGGGTAAAGGCCACCAGCCCCAAGGCATCCAGCACCAGGAACAGTGACCGCAGGCGGCGCATCATCGGTGCGATGAAAATCGTCAGCAGCGCGGCAAAGCTGGTCAGCACCAGGTATTCCGGATGCTTCACCCAAGTCAGTGGGTAGTGCCCGAGCAGCACATCACGCACCGAGCCACCACCCAGGGCAGTCACACAGGCGATCAGTACCACGCCAAACCAGTCCATGCCCCGGCGCCCGGCAGACAGGGCGCCGGTCATGGCTTCGGCGGTGATGGCGATAAGGTAGAGCATCAACAACATGGCGCGGGTCCGTGCGGGAAAGGCGCGCAGTCTAACCAGTTGCCCAAGGCACCAAAAGAGGGCGCGCGCACATTCTATGCGCCCTTTTTCGACTCACACCTTGATGAAGTGCGTGCGGTAGTGGCGCAGTTCGGCAATCGACTCGCGGATATCGTCCAGCGCCAGGTGGGTGCTGCCCTTCTTGAAGCTGTCCCGCACGTCCGGTGCCCAGCGCGCAGCCAGCTCCTTCACGGTGGAGACATCGAGGTTGCGGTAGTGGAAGTAGTTTTCCAGGCTGCGCATATGGCGATAGAGAAAGCGGCGATCCTGGCAGATGCTGTTGCCACAGATCGGCGACTTGCCTTTGGGAACCCATTGTTCCAGGAAGGCGATGGTCTGCGCTTCGGCCTCGGCCATGCCGACCTTGCTTTCGCGTACACGCTGGGTCAGCCCCGAGCCGCCATGGGTGCGGGTATTCCACTCGTCCATGCGCGCCAGCACTTCGTCACTGTGGTGGATGGCGATCACCGGCCCTTCGGCCAGCGTGTTCAGCTCGCTGTCGGTGACGATGGTGGCCATCTCGATGATGACGTCGTTGTCCGGATCCAGGCCGGTCATTTCCAGATCGATCCAGATCAGGTTCTGTGGGTTCTGCATGAAGGGCTCCTCGTATAGGCCGTCATATTAGCCTAGCGGTATAGCCCCGCGCATTCCCGGCGCAAAGGTAACCAGAATGGTCCGCTGCCCGTCGTGCTAAACTGCCTGCCGTTTTCAATGCCCCACCACGGCTCTCTCACGCAACTCGCACGGAACACTAATGGCCAAACGCCAGCTCAATCGCCGCCAAAACTGGCGTATCGAAAAGATCCAGAACGAACGCGCCGCTCGCGCTGCCAAACGCGAGCAGCATGCGCTGCAGGAGCTTGAAGGGGGCGACCTGGGGCCGGAGCAACTGGGCCTGGTGATCGCTCACTTTGGCGTGCAGGTCGAGGTGGAGGCCAAGGACGGCGAGTCCGCAGGCCAGGTATTCCGCTGCCACCTGCGCGCAAACCTGCCGGCGCTGGTCACCGGTGACCGCGTGGTCTGGCGTGCCGGCAACCAGGGCATTGGCGTAATCGTCGCGCAGATGCCGCGCAGCACCGAGCTGTGCCGGCCGAACAACCACGGGCAGCTCAAGCCGGTTGCCGCCAACGTCGACCTCATCGTGATCGTCTTCGCGCCAGCGCCCGAACCGCACCCGAACCTGATCGACCGTTACCTGGTCGCTGCCGAGCACGCGGGTATCCGCCCACTGCTGCTGCTGAACAAGGCCGACCTGATCAACGACGAGAACGGCCCGGCCCTGCATGCCTTGCTCGAGGTGTACCGCGACCTCGGCTACCCGCTGCTGGAGGTTTCCGCCCACCATGGCGACGGCATGCAGCGCCTGCAGCAAATGCTGGACGGCCATATCAGCGTGTTCGTCGGCCAGTCGGGTGTGGGCAAGTCTTCTCTGGTCAACAGCCTGCTGCCTGCTGCCGACACCCGGGTCGGTGACCTGTCCGAATGGTCGGGCCAAGGCACCCACACCACCACCACCGCGCGCCTTTACCACTTCCCCAATGGCGGCGACCTGATCGACTCGCCAGGCATCCGGGAGTTCGGCCTTGGCCATGTCAGCCGCGACGATGTGGAAGATGGCTTCATCGAGTTCCGCGACCTGTTCGGCACCTGCCGCTTTCGCGACTGCAAGCATGATCGCGAGCCAGGCTGCGCGCTGCTCACGGCACTGGAAGACGGCCGTATCAAGCAGCAGCGCATGAACAGCTACCGCTCGATCATTGCCAGCCTGCCGGAAGACAGCTACTGATTCGTAGGAAATATTACCGGGGCGCGTAGGGCTATTCCGGTTTTGCCGTCATCTATTGCTCCGCCTGCAGCTTTCCCTGATGGTCATGACTTCCTATCAGGGAGGGCAACCGCGATGCCGGTTTTAATCACTTACCGCCACGAAGAGCGGCTTGACGCCTTTATCCTCAATGAACGCTTGCTGCTCGAAAGCATTCCCGCGCAGCTGGTCCTGTTCGACTGCCAAGGGCAGACCCGCGAAGATCTGTATTGCAGCTTCTGTCGATACATGAGCGATGCAACCCACTGGATTGGGCTTTTGTCCGAATGGGCCGCCGCAGACTGGTGGACACCCTGGCTGCTGGGGGCTGCAGTCATGAGCAGCCGGCGTGTCAGCTTTTATCAAAGAAACGGCGGCGCTCTGCCTGAGTGCTTTGGCAAATGGCCGGTAATGCGCGAGCGCAGGCACATCGACCTATTTGTGCGGGCCTATCACGATGAGTGCACGTTCACCCGCGCCATGACGTTGCCGCCGGGGCGCGGAAGCTGCGCTGACAGGGACAATGCTGACTTCTTTCATGCGGATCTGAAGGCCAAGATCCGGCGGGGGTTTTGATGAATCGGGGCCGCTGGGCGGCCCCTGCGTCACTGGTCGTTGGGCTCGTCCATCCTCAAGGTGCCTTCCTCGAAGATGTTCAGCTTCTGGCGCAGTTCACGCGGCTGCATCGGTGCATCCTGCGCAGCAGGTGCCGCCGAAGCATCAGGCGCAGCGCCGGCAGGCGGCGCTGGCTGGCTTGGCTGTGCAGGCGACGTACCCTGCTCACCCTCAATGTTGCGCTGGGCCTTTTTGGTCAGGACGATGATGTCGATACGGCGGTTTACCGGGTTGAACGGGTCTTTGCGGTCGAACAGCGAAGACGACGCATAACCCACCACCCGCGCGACCTGGTCATCCGGATAGCCACCGGCAACCAGCGCACGCCGTGCGGCATTGGCGCGATTGGCCGACAGCTCCCAGTTGCCGAACTCGCCGCTGTCCGAATAAGGCTTGGCATCGGTGTGACCACTGACGCTGATCTTGTTCGGCACCGCCTTGATGGTGTCGGCCATGGCCAGCAGAATGTCCTCGAAATACGGCTGCAGGCGGGCGCTGCCGATGTCGAACATCGGCCGGTTCTCGGCATCCATGATCTGGATGCGCAGGCCGTCCTGAGTGATCTCGAAGAGAATCTGGTCCTTGAACTTCTGCAGCTGGGGGTTTTCCTCGACCTTGTTCTGCAGCTCCTGCAACAGCAGTTCGAGGCGTTCTCGCTCAACCTGTTCAGCTAAAGTCTCGACCTGGTCCTTGTCCAGCTGAATGCTGGTATCGGGCGTAGGCTCGGACTTCTCCTCCGGGTTGATGGTCTTTTCCGGCGCCAGCTGGGGCGAGCCGCCAAGGTCGATCACGTAGGGCGTACCGCTTTCGGAGAAACCGATCGGGTCCTTGAAGTAGCCGGCAATGGCGATCTTCTGCTCCGGCGTTGCGGTGGACAGCAGCCACAGCACCAGAAAGAACGCCATCATCGCCGTGGCGAAGTCAGCGAAGGCGATCTTCCAGGCGCCGCCATGGTGGCCACCACCGTAGCGCTTGACGCGCTTGATGATTATCGGCTGATTGTTTTCCATGGCTCAGCGACCGCGAACTGCTTGTTCCAGCTCGACAAAGCTCGGGCGATGCTTCGGATACAGCACCTTGCGCCCGAATTCAACCGCCAGCGAAGGTGGCATGCCAGAGGCCGAAGCGACCAGCGAAGCCTTGATCGACTCATAGAGGTTGAGCTCTTCCTTGGCATCGTGCTCCAGGCACTTGGCCAGCGGGCCGAAGAAACCATAGGCCGCAAGGATACCGAAGAAGGTACCGACCAGCGCGGCGCCGACGTGCAGGCCGATGGAGGCCTGGTCGCCTTCGCCCAGAGACGCCATGGTCACCACGATACCCAGTACTGCCGCGACGATACCGAAACCGGGCATGCCGTCGGCAATGCCGTTGACCGCATGCGACGGGTGCTCGAGCTCTTCCTTCATGCTCAACAGTTCCATGTCGAACAAGCCTTCGAGCTCGTGGGGGGCCATGTTGCCGGTGGACATGATGCGCAGGTAGTCGCAGATGAAGGCAGTCATGCGTTCATCACCCAGCACCGCTGGGTATTTGGCAAAGATCGGGCTGGCCGCGGCGTCCTCGATATCGCCCTCGATCGCCATCATGCCTTCGCGACGGCTCTTGTTGAGGATTTCGTACACCAGGCCCAGCACTTCCAGGTAGAAAGTATGGGTGAAGCGCGTGCCGAACATCTTCAGCGACTTCTTGATTACATGCATGGTCATGTAACCGGGGTTGGCCTGCATGAAGGCGCCAAAGGCTGCACCGCCGATGATCAGCACTTCGAACGGCTGGATCAGTGCCGCGATCTTGCCGTGGGAGAGCACATATCCGCCGAGCACGCTCGCGAATACGACGATGATGCCGATAATTTTAGCCATAGGTTCAAAGCACTTGCTGTCGTGGTCAGGATGAGGGACGGGAGCTTTAAAACTCTTCTTCTACTTATCGGCAGAACTGCGCCAGACTATAGCCACTCAAAGCGAAAAGCCAGTTCGGACTGATGTCAAAATGCCAATGGAATCCAAGGTGCCCACTCAGAATCCGCGTACGCTAGAGGCCTGGGTAAAGCTGCTCGACGGTATTCGTGTTCCGGTACCGAAGCAGAGTTACGACCGGGTCATGGGCGCTATCAACGATAGCCGCCGTTCGCTTCGCGATCTCGCCGAACTGATGCAGGACAGCCCGGCCCTGGTGCTGTCGGTGATGCGCGAGGCCAATCATCCCGCCAACGCCAGCCAGGCAGAACCCGCCGAAAGCCTGGAAATCGCCCTTAACAGGCTGGGCCTGGCGCGCAGCAGGGAATTGCTTACCCGCCTGCCAGCGCTGCCGGACGACGACATACCGCCGGTACTGCGGCAGTTCCTGCTGATCAGCCAGCATGCTTCGCAGCAAGCCAGCGGCCTGTTCGCCAGCCGCCTGGCGCGGCTGTGGCAGGAAATTCACTGGGGTAGCCTGCTGTTCCTCTCGCCCCTATGGCCGATGGCCCTGGCCTACCCCAAGCTGCTGGATGCGTGGGAACTGCGGGTTATCCACAAGGGCGAAGAGGCGCAAGAGGTCGAGCTCGAGCTGTTTGGCGTGCGCATCCTGGCACTGTGCCAAGCCATGGCTGAACACTGGCGCCTGTCGCAATGGGTAACCCAGGGTTACCGCATGCTGCTCGAAGAGCGTGAGCAGCTGGGGCAGATACTGAGCATCGCCCGCGACGAAGACCTGCTCAGCCAACAGCACCGCCTGGACGAGGCGCCGGCACTGAGCCGCTGGTTCAACCAGCCGGCCAATACCGTGCTGCTGGCCAACAACCTGGCCCTGGCGGCACAGGTTGGCTGGGACAACCCGCACCTGCTGCGCTGGCAATTGCTCACCGCGCTGTACCTGCAGACCACACTGGAGGACGTGCAACAGCAAGTTCACCAACAAGCCGCCGCCAGTGCCCGCCGGCACGCCAGGCATGCCTTGTTCCACCCTGCCGAGGCTTTGATCTGGCCCTGGGAACAGCGTCGCCCACACCCGGACATGCTGACGCCACCACCGCCTTCCAGCGAGGCGCTCGGCCATTGGCGCAAGCTGTGCCAGGAGCTGCTGGCACAGCCCAGCCCGTTCACCAATACCGTGCATCTGGCCACCCAGGCCCGCGAAGCACTGTTGGCCTGCGGCATGCAGCGCATCATGCTGCTGACCCTGGACAAGGCCAGTGATTACCTGCGCGTGCAGCAAACTGCCGGCTTGCCCAAGGAGGCTGCAGCCATCGCCTTGCCTGTCACGCAGAGCAAGCTTTTGCAGAAACTGGTCGGGCAGGCCGCGCAGCTGCGCCTGTCACCAGACAACCATGCCCAGTTCGCGGCCCTGCTGCCGGCCCCATTGCGTGCGTTCTTCCGTAGCGAACACCTGTTGCTGCGCTCGCTGGCAGTCAACAACCAGGTACTGATGCTGGCGGTGGCCGACCAAGGCGGCAAACCGCTGGCCGATGTCAGTGTCCAGGCGTTCGGCAAAACCGCGCAATGTATCGAGCGCGCCCTTGCGGTGTTTGCCAACCGCAATGCCTGACCCTTGCGCTACAATCGCCCCTCTTTCCACACTGGAGACCGTGGATGACTGATTTTGCCGGACTACCGCTGGTGATCGAGCCCGCGGACCTGCTTGCGCGCCTGGCTTCCCCCCAGCTGATCCTGGTCGACCTGAGCAGCGCCAACCGCTATGTCAGCGGTCATATCCCGGGCGCCCGCTTCGTCGAAGGCAAACGCACCCAGCTGGGCATGCCGCCCGCGCCGGGGCTTTTGCCGGCCATTGGCGACCTGGAAAAACTGTTCAGCGAACTCGGCCACCGGGATGATGCGGTCTACGTGGTGTACGACGATGAGGGCGGCGGCTGGGCCGGGCGCTTCATCTGGCTGCTCGACGTCATCGGCCACAAGGCCTGCCATTACCTCAATGGCGGCATCCAGGCCTGGCCGGCGGACAAGCTCTCGACGGAGGCACCCGCGCCCGCCACCGTACCGGTACGCCTGCAATTGCACAGCGAACCGACTGCCACTCGCGAATACCTGCAAAGCCGCCTGGGCGCCGATGACCTGGTGATCTGGGATGCCCGCGCCCCGCAAGAATTCTCTGGTGAAAAGGTCCTGGCAGCCAGGGGTGGCCATATACCCGGCGCGGTCAACTTTGAATGGACGGCCGGCATGGACCTCAACGACCATCTGCGCATCCGCAAGGACATCGCCGAAGTCCTCCAGCAACTGGGCATCACCCCCGACAAGGAGGTGATCACCCATTGCCAGTCCCACCGCCGCTCCGGTTTTACCTACCTGGTGGCCAAAGCCCTCGACTATCCACGCGTCAAGGCCTATGCCGGCTCGTGGAGCGAATGGGGCAACCACCCGGACACGCCTGTAGAAGTTTAAGGAACCTGCATGAAATCCCGTCTGTTCATCATCAGCCAGTACCTGCTGCCGCACCATCTTCTGTCGCGGCTCGCCGGCTGCGTCGCCGAGTGCCGCTCACGCTGGTTCAAGAATGCCTTCACCGCCTGGTTCGCCAAGCGCTACCAGGTGAACATGAACGAGGCACTGGTCGAAGACCTCACCGCCTACGAGCACTTCAATGCCTTCTTCACCCGTGCCCTCAAGCCGGGTGCACGCCCGCTGGATGAAACCCCGGGGGCAATCCTGTGCCCGGCCGATGGCGCTGTGAGCCAGCTGGGCCCGATCGAGCACGGTCGCATCTTCCAGGCCAAGGGCCACAGCTTCAGCGCTCTGGAGCTGCTCGGCGGCGACCCGGCGCTGGCCGCCCCGTTCATGGGTGGTGAATTCGCTACCATCTACCTGTCACCGAAGGACTACCACCGCGTGCACATGCCGCTGGCCGGTACCCTGCGCGAAATGGTCTACGTGCCGGGTCGCCTGTTCTCGGTTAACCAGACCACCGCAGAAAACGTCCCCGAGCTGTTTGCCCGCAACGAGCGTGTGGTGTGCCTGTTCGACACCGAGCGCGGGCCGATGGCCGTCGTGCTGGTGGGGGCGATGATCGTTGCCTCGATCGAGACCGTGTGGGCCGGCCTGGTCACTCCGCCTAAGCGCGAACTTAAAACCTTCCGCTATGACGAAGGCAGCCGTGCGCCGATCCATCTGGAGAAGGGTGCGGAACTGGGCCGCTTCAAGCTGGGCTCCACGGCTATCGTGCTGTTTGGGCCGGAGCAGGTGAAGTGGGCTGAAACCCTGGGTGCCGGTTCGGCAACGCGCATGGGTGAGCTGTTGGCGGTTCCCGCGCAGGCTTGATTCTGGCAAAAAATGAAAAGGCCCTGCATGACTGAAGTCATGCAGGGCCTTTTTGTCTGCGAGGCTTGTGTCAGCCCCGCGCGTCGCGGTCGCGCAGCCCCAGCAGATACAGCACGCCGTCCAGCCCCAGAGTCGAGATGGCCTGCTTGGCCGATTGACGTACCAGTGGCTTGGCGCGGAAGGCGACGCCCAGGCCGGCCAGCGACAGCATCGGCAGGTCGTTGGCACCGTCACCTACAGCAATGGTCTGCTCCAGTTGCAGGCCCTCTTCGCTCGCCAAATGCTGCAGCAGTTCCGCCTTGCGCTGGGCATCGACGATGGGCTCGACGGCCACGCCGGTCACCTTGCCATCGACCACTTCCAGCTCGTTGGCGAACACATAATCGATGCCCAGGCGTGCCTGCACCTGCTTGGCAAAGTAGGTGAAGCCACCCGAAAGGATTGCAGTCTTGTAGCCCATGCGCTTGAGCTCGGCGAACAGGTTCTCGGCACCTTCGGTGAGGCGCAGCGAAGCACCGATCTGGTCCAACACACCAACATCCAGGCCTTTGAGCAGCGCCATGCGCTCCTTGAAGCTGGCGCGAAAGTCCAGTTCGCCGCGCATTGCACGTTCGGTAATCGCCGCCACCTGCTCGCCGACACCTGCAGCCTTGGCCAGTTCGTCGATGACTTCGGCCTCGATCAGGGTCGAATCCATGTCAAACACGGCCAGGCGGCGGTTGCGACGGAACAGGTCGTCCTTCTGGAAGGCGATGTCGATGTTCAGCGCTTCGGACAATGCAAAGAAGTCGGCGCGCAGCGCCTGGGCATCGCTTGGCTCACCGCGGACGGAAATTTCCAGGGCAGCCTTGCCTTTCTCGCGCTGCGCGCCCAGCGCAACACGTGCAGACAGGCGCTCGATCCGCTCGATGGTCAGGCCATATTGGCTGATGACCGCGCTGACACTCTGCAGTTGCTCCGGGGTGATCTTGCGGCTGAGGACGGTAGCGATATAGCGAGCCTCGCCCTGACCATCGGCCCAGTGCTGGTAATCGGACTCGGAAATCGGCGTGTAGCGGGCCTGCAGATTCAGCTCATGGGCCTTGGACTGCACGCTTTGCAACAGGCTGGTGGCCACTTCGTTGTCCGGTATATCGACCAGAATGCCGAACGACAGGGTGCCGTGCATGACAGCCAGGCCGATGTCGAGAATGTTCACACCGCCCTGGAGCAGGACGCCGGTGATGGCGGCAGTGAGACCCGGACGGTCCTCACCGGTGATGTTGATCAGAACGATTTCGCGCACAACCTGGCTCCGACTTCGATGAAAAATGCGCATTCTACCGATTTTCCGTGACCATCGGGCGCCAACGATACTTTGCCGACAAAACTCGGGTCGCTATACTGCGCGCACTTTCATGCCATTAAGAGCCGCGCTCTGTGAACCGGCCCACGCCCGTCAAACCAGACAACTTCTTCCTCATGATCTTCCGTGCCCTGCGCCAACGTCGCGTTCCCCTGGCACTGCGCATCGCCAGCACCAACATTTTCTTGGTGGCGCTGGCGCTGGTGATCTATGCCTGCGTGATGGGTCTGCAGTTCAAGCAGGCCATGCACGAGCAGGCTGACGCCCTTGGCCAGAGCCTGACCACCCAGACAGCCACATCGGCGACCGAGCTGCTGGTGTCCAACGACATCCTCAGCCTCAACGTGCTGTTGGGCAACCTGGTGAAGAACCCGCTGGTGGCCCATGCGGCTATATATAGCGTGGATAGCCGCATCCTGGCCGAGGCCGGGCAGCGCCCACGCAACAGCCTGCTGGGTGAGGCCGAAGGCCTGTACCAGACCAAGATCACCTTCCAGGACGTGACCGCCGGGCAACTGCGCATCAGCCTGGACATGAGCCAGTTCCAGCAGCCGATGCTGATCAGCCTGCAGAGCATGGGCATCCTGGCCGCGATCCTGCTGGCCCTGGCGCTGAGCCTGAGCCTGCGCCAAGGCCGCCACATCACCCTGCCGCTGCTGCAACTGCGCGTATGGTTGCGCGACCCGCACCCCTACACCCCGGCAATCGATCGTCAGGATGAGATCGGCGATATTGCCCGCCAGCTGCATGCCCGCCTGGCCCCGCCGCCACCTCCGGAGCCTGAGCCGGATGAGTACGAAGACGAAGACGACTTCGACGACCTGCACGATACCCCTGCGCCGGTCAAAGCCGCGCCACGGGCCAAGGTTGCCGCCCAGGTAGACGACGAAGACGACGATGAAGCCTTTGCCGGCCTGCTGGACCACGAAGAAAGCGCGCCGAAGGCCGCCGTAGTCGACTCCGACGAGCCGCAGAGCACTGCGGTGCTGGCCGTTCAGCTAGGCTCGCAGGAGCAACTGCGCCGGCTGCCACGCACCCGCCTGACCGAGCTGCTGGAACGCTACCGCGACTGCCTGGAGCAGGCGGCGTCGCTGTACGATGGCGAGACCCACACGCTCAACGACGGCAGCACTCTGGTGCTGTTCCACAGCCGCGACTGCGGCGAGGATTACCTGACCAACGCAATCTGCTGCGGCGAGCTGCTGCGCGCCCTCGGCCACGCCCTGCAGATCGAGGTAGCCGACAGCGGCATCACCTTGCAACTGCAACTGGGCCTGGCCTTGGGCGATGACCTGCATGGGCTGGAACAGGTAGACCTGCTGATGACCGAAAAAGCCCAGGACGCCCTGGCTCTTTCCCAGCACAGCCGCAACCTACTGCTGGTGGAGCGGCAGATCAGTGATGACTCGCTGATTCGCCAGCGTGCGCGGATTCGGCCGATTGCCAGCCCTGAAGGCGCCTGCTGTGTCGAGCGCTTGATGGAGCCTTACCCCTCGATGCTGGAGCGACAGTTGGCGCGGATGCACGAGCGCAGGGTCTGATATCGAGCCCCCTGCTCTGACACCCACAAAAAAGCCCGCACATGTGCGGGCTTTTCTGTATCTGGGGGCAAACATCAGAACCGATAAACTTCCATATCGGTCCGGATAGGGGAAGCCATGGGGATCTTCGACTTCTCCGGTGTTTTCTTGACCTGAACCGGTGCTGCAGGCTTCTTGCGCGACTCTTCGGCAATCGCTGGCTGGTTGGCCAAGGGTTTGACTGCAGCGCTCAACTGCTCTGCCAGCTTCTGCAACAACTGCCCCTGAGCCTGCACCTGCGACGACTCGCTGCCTTCGTGCGGCTGCTCGAGGTGAACGATACGGTTGTCGCGCACATTGCCGCGACGGTCCAGCAAACGCCATTGCGCGTCGAGGATGGCCGGCTGGTTCTTGCCCGAGTCCAGGCGGGTGATCGACAGCAATACCTGTACGTCAGGCGAGAAGCCACTGCTGGCCGGCGCCAGAACCACCCGTTGGCTGTCCAGGCGCCAGGCCAGCTGACGCACCAACAGTTGATCGATGTCTGCCGACAGGCTACCGGCCCAACGACCGTCCGTCGCCGAACTCAGGCTGCCATCAGCCTGGCGCTGCAAAAAGGTTTCACGCTGCAGGTAATCGGCAACCGATACCGGGCCGAGCACCACGGCCATGCCCGCACTCTGCGAAGGCTGGCCAGGATCACCGCTGTCGAGCTGATAGAGGGCAACCGGCTGATGCATGCTGCATCCGCTCAGCCCCAGCAGGCCCGTCATCAATAGCGCAAATGGAAGGCGCAGAAATTTCATTCATCCCATCCAGGCGGTCGCCACCAGGCTAACCGCATTGATACTGATATAGATTCAATCGGGCACACGGCCACGCCGGCACCACAAGGGCACTATCATCCGCGAAATGTCGGTCCGACTCCAGCATTTCTGCCTGGAACGGCGCTGAAATTGCCGCCCCAGACATTTCTACCGGTTACGCCGGAACTTCCACCTGCAAACCGTCAACGCGCTGGAACCCGCGCGGCAGCTTGCTACCCCGCCGTCCACGCTCGCCCTTGTAATGCTCAAGGTCGTCCGGCTTCAAAGACAGGGTACGCTTGCCAGCTTGCAATACAAGGGTCGCGCCCTCGGGGATTACCGCCAGATCTGTAACATATTCTTCACGGCTGGCGACCCGATCACCGGGCACACCGATGATCTTGTTGCCCTTGCCTTTGCCCAGTTGTGGCAGGTCAGCGACCTTGAACACCAGCAAGCGGCCTTCGGTGGTCACTGCCGCCAGCCAGTCCTGCTCACGGTTGGCCACCGGGCGCGGGCCGATGACCTTGGCACCGTTAGGCAGGCTGAGCAGCCCCTTGCCGGCCTTGTTCTTGGCCTGCAGGTCCTCACCTTTGACCACAAAGCCGTAACCGGCATCCGATGCCACCACGTACAGCGCATCATCGTCCGGCAACAGCACGCACTCGAAGGTAGCCCCCGGCGGCGGCGTCAGGCGACCGGTCAGCGGCTCGCCCTGGCCACGCGCCGATGGCAAGGTATGCGCCGCCACAGAGTAGCTGCGCCCGGTGGAGTCGATGAGCACGGCAAACTGGTTGGAACGCCCCGCCGCTGCAGCCTTGAAGCCATCCCCGGCCTTGTACGACAGGCCGGTTGCATCGATATCGTGGCCTTTGGCGCAACGCACCCAGCCTTTTTCCGACAGCACGACGGTGACAGGCTCCGTCGGCATCAGCTCGTTTTCCGACAGCGCCTTGGCTTCGGCGCGCGCGACGATCGGCGACCGGCGGTCGTCGCCGTAAGTTTCCGCATCCTTGATCAGTTCGCTGCGCACCAGCTTGCGTAGCTTGGCATCGCTGCCGAGCAGGGCCAGCAGCTTGGCCTGCTCCTTGAGCAGTTCGTCCTGCTCACCGCGGATTTTCATCTCCTCCAGACGGGCCAGCTGGCGCAGGCGCGTCTCGAGGATGTAGTCGGCCTGGATTTCGGTGAGGTCGAAACGAGCGATCAATGCCTGCTTGGGATGCTCCTCGGTACGGATGATGTGGATGACTTCATCGAGGTTGAGGAATGCAGTGAGCAAGCCTTCCAACAGGTGCAGGCGCCTCTCGACCTTCTCCAGGCGATGCTGCAGGCGGCGACGAACGGTACCGATACGGTACTGCAGCCACTCCAGGAGCAAGGCACGCAGGTTCTTGAGCTGCGGCCGGCCATCCAGGCCGATGATGTTGACGTTGACCCGATAGCTGCTTTCCAGCTCGGTAGTGGCGAACAGGTGCTGCATCAGTTCATCGGCATCCACCCGATTGGAGCGTGGGATGATCACGATACGGCAGGGGTTTTCATGGTCCGACTCGTCACGCAGGTCAGCGACCATCGGCAGCTTCTTCGCCTGCATCTGCGCGGCGATCTGCTCCAGCACCTTGGCCCCGGAGACCTGGTGCGGCAACGCAGTGACGACAATGTCGCCGTCCTCGACCCGGTATACGGCGCGCATACGGATCGAACCGCGGCCGCTTTCGTAGATCTTGAGGATCTCGGCACGCGGCGTAATGATTTCGGCTTCGGTCGGGTAGTCCGGCCCCTGGATGTGTTCACACAGTTGCTCAAGGGTGGCCTTGGGCTCGTCGAGCAGGCGCACACAGGCACTGGCCACTTCGCGCAGGTTATGTGGCGGCACGTCGGTGGCCATGCCGACGGCAATACCGGTGGTGCCGTTTAGCAGGATGTTCGGCAGCCGTGCCGGCAATACTGCAGGCTCCTGCAGGGTACCGTCGAAGTTGGGCACCCAGTCCACGGTACCCTGGCCCAGCTCACCGAGCAGCACCTCGGAGTAGCGCGACAGGCGCGCTTCGGTGTAACGCATCGCCGCGAACGACTTCGGATCGTCCGGCGCACCCCAGTTACCCTGGCCATCGACCAGCGTGTAGCGGTAGCTGAACGGCTGCGCCATCAGCACCATGGCTTCGTAGCAGGCCGAATCGCCGTGGGGGTGGAATTTACCGAGCACGTCGCCGACGGTACGCGCCGACTTCTTGTGCTTGGCATCGGCATCGAGCCCCAACTCGCTCATGGCATAGACGATGCGTCGTTGCACAGGCTTGAGGCCGTCGCCGATGTGCGGCAAGGCCCGATCCATGATCACGTACATGGAATAGTTGAGGTAGGCCTGTTCGGTGAAGTCAGCCAGCGAACGGCGTTCGACGCCGTCGAGGCTGAGTTCCAGTGAGTCGCTCATGCGGGCCTCGTCATTTCAGGTTCTGGCGCAGCAGCATGGTGCCGCCGCGCTGGGTAAATTCAAGTTGTTTCAGAGCGCTCATGCCGAGCAGCACCGTCTGCCCATCCAGCCCCGGCACCACCAGGGCGCGCACGCCCTGCAGGCGGATATCCCCCAGTTGCAGGCTGTCCAGACGCGTGCGGTACCCTTCGGTGCGACCGTTAGCGGTGCTGAGGATGACCGGGCTGCCACGTTGCAGGCTCAGGCCACGGGCCAGCGCCTCGGGGATCGCCACGTCGGTGGCCCCGGTATCGAGCATGAAATGCACAGCCTTGCCGTTGATCGCGCCATCTGCCACGAAATGGCCCTGGCCATTGCCCAGCAGGCGCACTTCGATGAAGCCTTCGCCGTGCTCGGACTGCACCTGGGTATTGGGGTTGCGCTCGCGCGCCTCCCATTCACCGAAAAAGCGCGTAGCCAGGAACATCGCCGCCGCCCAGGCGACGATCATCAGTACCCTGCCCGCACGCTTGCCCGGTGGCTGGCTCATGGTGTGGTGCTCCAACCGCCCTGCGGCGCGGCGAAGCGCCAGACGACCGGCCGGCTTTCACCGTCGGCGCGGTCAGCGTTGTTGTTGTCAAGACCGATCCATGCGCCCTTGGTATCGATGACCAGCGCTTCGGCCAGGCCGAACGGCTGATCATAGCGTCGCTCGGGTACCAGAGCATCGGCTGCGAACGACCAGCAGCGCTCGACCTCACCGCTGTCGGCATGGCGTCGGCACACACGGTATGCATTACGTTCGAGGGTGAACAGCTTGCCCTCGAACCAGGCCAGGTCAGCAAAGTCCCGCGAAAGCGCACGGGCATTGGGCATTTGAGGCGGTTGCATCTCGACCCCGGCTTCACTGAGCAGTACGCAAGTGCGTCCGCACGTCCATACCGACTGCTGGCGCTCTATCTTTACCAAGCCGCGGCGCTCACGCTCGGCCGCAAGCCACAGGCGGTCACCGGCAGGGTTGATCGCCAGGCCTTCGAACAGGGCATTGAAGTTCAGCAGCATGCCAGTGGCCCGGGCCTGGCGCATCATCGCCGGGTCAACCCTGAGCCAGGCAGGCGCGCCTACGACCGGCAGTTGCAACACGGCCACATGCGCTTCGCTGACCAGGTAGATATTACCGGCCTGATCGCAAGTGATACCTTCGTAATCAAACTGGCCACCACGAATGTACGACACCGCCCAGTTGCGCGACTTCAGCCCCCAAGGCAGCCCGCTCTCCGGCACCGGGGGCGGGGAAAAGGTCAAAGGCTGGGCGCGCCACACCTCATTGTGCTGGTCGAAGCGGTAGATACGGTCATCATCACGGTCTGAAACACCCCACAGCGCACCTCGGCAAAAAGCCAGCCCGGACAGATTGCCGCCGCGCATGCCGTCAATCGGATGCTCGGATGCCAGCTTCAGCTCCGGCCAGTCGGCTGCCAGGCTCGGCAGAGTAACCAGCGTCAATAAAACCGCGACAAACAGACGAATCAAACCAGAACCTCGGCCAGATTGCCTTTGGTCTCCAGCCAGTTCTTGCGATCGCCCGCGCGTTTCTTGGCCAGCAGCATATCCATGATTTCGGTAGTACCCTGCAGGTCATCCAGTGTCAGCTGGACCAGGCGCCGGGTGTTCGGGTCCATGGTGGTTTCGCGCAATTGCGGCGGGTTCATCTCGCCCAGCCCCTTGAAGCGGGTGACCTGTGGCTTGCCACGCTTTTTCTCGGCCACCAGGCGGTCGAGAATGCCGTCGCGTTCAGCCTCGTCGAGGGCGTAGTAGATTTCCTTGCCAAGGTCGATACGGTACAGCGGCGGCATGGCGACATAGACGTGGCCTGCTTCGACCAACGGACGGAAGTGCTGGACGAACAGCGCGCACAGCAGGGTCGCGATGTGCAGGCCGTCGGAGTCGGCGTCGGCGAGGATGCAGATCTTGCCGTAGCGCAATTGCGACAGGTCGGCAGCGCCCGGGTCGACACCGATGGCCACGGCGATGTTGTGCACTTCCTGGCTGGCCAGTACCTCGCCACCGTCCACTTCCCAGGTATTGAGGATTTTGCCGCGCAGCGGCAGGATCGCCTGGAATTCCTTGTCACGAGCCTGCTTGGCAGAGCCACCGGCCGAATCACCCTCGACCAGGAACAGCTCGGCCCGCATTGGGTCCTGGCCTGCGCAGTCGGCCAGCTTGCCCGGCAGCGCAGGGCCCTGAGTGACGCGCTTGCGCTCGACTTTCTTGCTGGCCTTGAGGCGGCGGCCGGCGTTGCTGATGGCCAGTTCCGCCAGTTGCATGCCCAGCTCGGGGTGTGCATTGAGCCACAGGCTGAAGGCATCCTTGACCACGCCCGAAACGAATGCCGCAGCCTCGCGGGACGACAGGCGCTCTTTGGTCTGCCCAGAGAACTGTGGCTCCTGCATTTTCATCGAGAGCACGAAAGTGATGCGTTCCCAGACGTCTTCGGGCGCCAGCTTGACCCCACGCGGCAGCAGGTTGCGGAACTCGCAGAACTCGCGCATGGCATCGAGCAGCCCCTGACGCAGGCCATTGACGTGGGTACCGCCCTGGGCGGTGGGGATCAGGTTGACGTAGCTTTCCTGAACACTGTCACCACCTTCTGGCAGCCACAGCAAGGCCCAGTCCACGGCTTCCTTGTTACCGGCCAGGCTGCCGCAGAAGGGCTCGTCCGGCAGGCGCTGGAACTCGCTGACCGAGTCGACCAGGTAGGAACGCAGGCCATCCTCGTAGTGCCATTCCACCTTCTCGCCGCTGGCCTTGTCCTCGAAGCTGACCAACAGGCCCGGGCACAATACGGCCTTGGCCTTGAGCACGTGCTTGAGGCGGCTGATGGAAAACTTGGGTGAATCGAAATACTTCGGGTCGGGGCTGAAGTACACACTGGTACCGGTGTTGCGCTTGCCGACCGTACCGACCACTTCCAGCTCGCTGGCCTTGAAGCCATCGGCGAAGGTCATCTGGTATTCATTGCCGTCCCGCTTGACGCGCACGCGCACCTGGGTCGAAAGGGCATTGACCACCGAGATGCCGACGCCGTGCAGGCCCCCGGAGAACTGGTAGTTCTTGTTGGAGAACTTGCCGCCGGCGTGCAGCTTGGTGAGGATCAGCTCGACCCCCGATACCCCCTCTTCCGGATGGATATCCACCGGCATGCCGCGGCCATCATCGCTGACCTCCAGCGAGTGGTCGGCATGCAGGATGACCTGCACCGAACGGGCGTGGCCAGCCAGGGCTTCGTCGACACTGTTGTCGATGACTTCCTGGGCCAGGTGGTTCGGCCGGCTGGTATCGGTGTACATGCCCGGCCGTTTACGGACCGGGTCAAGGCCCGAGAGGACTTCGATGGCGTCTGCGTTATAGGCGCTAGCGCTGGGATTGGCCATGGGTTCTCGTCGTCAGTCTGGTGAATGCGAAAAAATCAAAATACAGAAAAATCGAGCGCCGCATACTGCCCCCGGGCAACTCCGGCGAAGGCAAGCAGGGCTGGTATCTGTTCGGCAAAACCCTGGTAGCCATGGTCGCCACCGGCCTGGATACGCAACGCGCACGCCCGGTAATAACGCTCGGCGTGACGATAGTCCAGGGTTTCATCGGCGGTCTGCAACCACACTTGATAGCGGCTGGCGTCCGCTGGGGCCGGCACTTCCAGTTCAGCGAGGGCCTGGACATGATCGTGGGTCAGTTCCCAGGTTTCGCCGCTGTAGTGGTTGCGCTGGGTGCCCAGGTAGCCGTCGAACAGTTTGTGCGGGGTGACCGCCGGGTTGATCAGCAGGGCGTTGAGGCCATGGCGCTCGGCCAGATGGGTGGCATAGTAGCCGCCGAGCGAACTGCCGACCAGCAGGGGCGCCCCCAGTTCGGCGATGGCGGCTTCGAGCTGTGCAATGGCCTGGCGCGGGTGATGGTGCAAGGCGGGTACGCGCAACTGGCCTGACAGGCCTAGCTGCTGCATCACAGCCTGGAGCTGACGCGCCTTGGTGGAGAGCGGTGAGCTGTTCAAGCCATGGATATAGAGGATGGAACCCGACATGCTGCCCCCGGAATCTTTGGCTTCGCGCCCGATGGTGGAGGCGCAGGGATGCGCAGTGTAGCGTGTTCGCCGTGTTTTGGCGCTGCGGCGGGTTTTTCGCAACAATTTTTGGGCTGCACGGCGGCCCCTGGTTTCAATAGCCCGGGCTATCAAAATCGAGCTTCACCTCAAAGTCCGTGGCCCGCTGCACCCCGGTCTCCAGCCGCCCGTCGGCATGCAGGCGCAACCACCGGTAACCCGGCTGCTCCTCGCTCACCTTGAAGTCTTCGCTACGAGCGGCGAACTGTATGCAGGTCGATGGCGTGGCCAGCAGGCGCAAACCGCCACGCAGCTCATCCCACTCCTGATGAATATGCCCCCAAAGCAGCGCCTTCACCTGTGGATAACCCTCAAGCCGGCGCAACAATTCGTCAGCATTGCGCAAACCGATCGGTGCGATCCAGGCGCAGCCGATATCCACAGGTTGATGGTGACAGCAGATCAGGCAATGGCGCCCACCTGCCGACAAGAGCGCATCATCGAGCAGCGACAGCTGTGACGGCTCAAGCAGCCCATGGGTCGCACCCTGCACCGCCGAATTGAGCATGATGATACGCCAGGCGCCGATATCGGTTACCGCCTGCACCAGCTCCGGCGCCACCTCGGCCATGACCCTGGCTTCATCATGATTACCCGGCAACCAGCGCGCCGGTACGGCGAAGTCACCCGTCAGATCACGGAACGCCTGATACGAGGCAGCACTGCCATCCTGCGAAAGATCACCGGTGCACAGCAGCAAATCGATACACGGCTGTTCGCGGCGCACCTGGGCGATCACATGGCGCAGGCTGTCGCGCGTGCGCAGCCCCAGCAGCATGCCCGCAGGGTCGGCGAACAGGTGAGCGTCAGTCAATTGCACCACGCATACGGGTGCCTGAGAGGGGTCTGGGTGCGGCACCGGCCGTCTCCTCGGGGAATTCAGCACGAATTATGGCGGGGGATTGGTTGCGAGCAAATAGTCGAAACCGACCGGCATCACATTTCAGCGCACACTTGCCAGCTCGTGACCACAGGCCAGGCAGTGGCTCAGCCATTCCCCGAGAAACAGATTGAGCTGGGCCTTTTCATCCGGCTGGTGCATGGACTGGTTGGGATACGGGTAGATGCTGCGCAGGCGCCGGGTATGCTCGGCGCTGACCACTTCGGCCATGCGCGCATCGTGGTACACCTGCACCTCCAGGTGGGGCACCGGTAGCCAAGGCAGGCTGTGCTCCTGGCGCACCCTCAGGGTGGTGGTGTAGGGGCAGGCCAGCACCACATCGAGCACCAGCACACCGAGCATCTGGTCGCCCTGGGTCATGCCGATGCGGCGCGAACTCTGGGTGGTACGCATGTCGGGCAGCAGGCGCATGAGCCGGGCGTAGTTGGCTTCACAGGCTGCCTGCAGCCCGGCCAGATCGACCCGATAACGCTCACGCAGCAGGTTCACTTCCACATACCTCGTACTTCATCTCTGTTGAGCGCCAGCCATTGCAGGCCAATGATCGTCGCCGCATTGCAGATGCGCCCGTCGCGCACGGCCTGCAAGGCATCTTCGAACGACCAGACCCGCACGCGGATATCTTCGCCCTCTTCTTCCAGGCCGTGCAGCCCCCCGGCGCCTTCGCTGCTGCAGCGGCCAAGGAACAGGTGCACGTATTCATCACTGCCGCCGGGCGATGGGAAATAACGGGTCATCGGCCACAGGGCGCTGAAGGTCAGACCGGCTTCTTCTTCGGCTTCACGATGCGCGACCTCTTCAGGCTGTTCGTCCTTGTCGATCAGGCCGGCGACCATCTCGATCAGCCAGGGATTGTCGACTTTATCCAGCGCGCCGACGCGAAACTGCTCAATCAACACCACTTCATCACGCAGTGGATCGTAAGGCAGCACGCAAACGGCATCATGGCGCACGAACAGTTCGCGGCTGATCTCGCGGCCCATGCCCCCGGCAAACAGCTCATGGCGCAGGCGAAGCTTGTCGAGCTTGTAGAAGCCCTGGAAGCAATTGGCCCGTTCGATGATGTCGAAGCCCTTGGGCACTGAATTCAACGCGTCTGACATGGAAATCCTCATTACCTCAAATACTGCTTCGCGCCATCCTACTCTGCACGCCTGCCTGTTTCACCCCTTTCCGGTAACCGTTCGCGCAGTCGGGACAGCGGCTCTTCTCTCTGTTAGCTTAGTGGCGAACTGAAGGCCGCGCAGGCGGTCAAAGGCCGACTTTTCCCTGTATTGCAAGGATCATCATGACACTTGTCAAACTGACTGCCGTGGCTGTGCTGGCCTTGGCCCTCGGTGCCTGCCAGAGCCTGTTCGCGCCGAATTACCGTGCCCCACTGGAGGTAAAGCGCGAGGCCTGGGAGCACGTAAAGCCAGGTTGCAGCGAGAGTGACTGCCCACTGGTGAACATTGACACCATTCACTTCCCGGACCTGCCCAAGCTCGACGGCATCGTCGAAAAACGCCTGCTGCAACTGACCGAAGACAACCAGCATGGCACCGCACCAAGCACTTTGCAGGCGTATGAGCAGCAATACCTGGCCACCGCCGACAAACGCAACAGCAGCTACCTGCAAGCCAAGGTACGTGAACAGCATGACGGGCTGGTGATCATCGAGCTGTCCAGCTACCTCGACAGCGGCGGCGCCCATGGCATGCCAGGCCGGGGCTTCATCAACTATTCGCGCAAGCTGGACAAGGTGCTGGCCCTGCAAGACATGCTGGTCCCGGGCCAGGAAGATACCTTCTGGAAAACGGTAGAAGAATCGCACCGCGCCTGGTTGATCAGCGTGGGCATGGACAAGGATGCCGAGTTCGTCAAAACCTGGCCATTCAAGAAGTCGCCGCACATCGCCCTGACGTACGGCGCAGTGGTGGTCAAATATGAGGTCTATACCATCGCGCCCTACTCCATGGGCCACGTGGAGTTGAAAATCCCCTACCCACGCCTGAACGGCGTGCTCAAGCCCGAACTGTTCCCCGGCCGCGGCTGAGACTCAGTAGCGCATGCAGCCCACCCGCCAGCAACAATGCCGGCAGGGTAGCGCCGAACTCTGGCGCTTGCGCAGCGATGCTGTGATAGGCCACCACACCCACCGCCCAGGCCAGCAGCGCCTGCCAGTGCAAACCATCAATTTGTGCTGGAAGGCGGCGGCGGCGGATCACGAAGTGGTCCGTCAGCACCACACCGAACAGCGGCGCGAACACCGAGCCGATCAGCAGCAGGAAGTTTTCGTACTGGGCAAGCGGCGCCAGCAGGGCAATCAGGGTGCATAGCACACCGATGCCCAACGCCAGGTACTCGACCTTCAGGCGTACCAGCAGACTGGTCGATACCGCAGCCGAGTGGATATCGGCAAAGGCCTTCTCCGACTCGTCCAGCAAAATCAGCAGCAACGGAATACCCAGCCCGGCACCGGCCAGGGCCAGCAGCAGCGCATTGGCCTCACCGCTCGGCGCAAAGGCCAGGGTGTAGGCCACGCCAAGGCTCATCAACCAGGTATTGCCAATGAAGTAACCGAGCACGGTCCCGCCGAACACTCGCTTGGCGCTGCGGGCAAAACGTGAGTAGTCGGCGATCAATGGCAACCAGGACAGCGGCATGGCGATGACGATGTCGAAGCCCACAGCCAGCGAC
Source organism: Pseudomonas sp. SG-MS2 (assembly GCF_009933855.1). Lineage (NCBI taxonomy): Bacteria > Pseudomonadati > Pseudomonadota > Gammaproteobacteria > Pseudomonadales > Pseudomonadaceae > Pseudomonas > Pseudomonas sp. SG-MS2. The sequence goes on from NZ_MOMO01000024.1 coordinate 27,284, forward strand.
ATCGACCCATCTGCGCTGCGCCGCCACAGCTCGCCCAGGTCAGCCTTGGCGAACAGGTTCCAGGTCAGCCACAGGCAAGCGCCCAACAACAGCCAGATCCCCCATTTGCGCAGCACCTTGCGCACGAATGCCAGCGGCCCGCTGACCGCGAGCAGCGTAGCCAGGCCACCGAAGCAGAGGGTCCAGAACATCGGGCTGTTCCATAGACTGCCTTCACCGAAGGTGCGCGCGCCGAGCAGGCTGGCGGCGTCACGCATGACAATGATCTCGAACGCGCCCCAACCGACCAGTTGCAGCAGGTTGAGCAGCGCTGGCAGGCGCACGCCTTGGCTGCCCAGGCTCAGGCGCAGGGTGGCCATGGCGCAAAGGCCCGTATCGCTGCCAATCACGCCTGCCGCCCCAAGCAGCAGCACGCCCACGCCGGTGCCCAGGGCGATGGCCAGCACCGCGCCGGCCAGGCCCAGGCCTGGAGCGAGCATCGCGCCAACCTGCAGGACCATCAGGCCGATACCGAGGGAAAACCAGAGCGAGAACAGGTCGCGACCACCGAACGGGCGTTGGCTGGTGGGGACAGGGTGGTCGGGGGAAAAATGGCTGGGAGTTGTCATTGTTGTTACTCGACAAAAGAAAACAAATCGACACGGTCGTTGCAGGAGCGGCGCACCGGCAAGGCCGCTCCTGCAACAGATCAGCGCTGCGGCTTACACCTTGTGGTACAGCTGGCTGCCTTCCTGGCGGAACCGTTCGGCCTGCTCGCGCATCCCCTCCTCAACCGATACATCCACCGCATCGATGCGCAGGTTGGCGGCGTATTCCCGTACTTCCTGGGTGATTTTCATCGAGCAGAACTTCGGCCCGCACATCGAGCAGAAGTGCGCGACCTTGGCCGATTCCTTCGGCAGGGTTTCATCGTGGAAGGCACGTGCGGTGTCAGGGTCCAGGCCCAGGTTGAACTGGTCCTCCCAGCGGAACTCGAAACGCGCCTTGGACAGGGCATTGTCACGGATCTGCGCGCCCGGATGGCCCTTGGCAAGGTCGGCTGCATGCGCGGCGATCTTGTAAGTGATGATGCCGGTCTTGACGTCATCCTTGTTCGGCAGGCCCAGGTGCTCCTTGGGGGTGACGTAGCACAGCATGGCGCAGCCGAACCAGCCGATCATGGCCGCACCGATGCCCGAGGTGATGTGGTCGTAACCAGGCGCAATGTCGGTGGTCAAAGGGCCGAGGGTGTAGAACGGCGCTTCGTCGCAGCACTCCAGCTGCTTGTCCATGTTCTCCTTGATCAGCTGCATCGGCACATGGCCAGGGCCTTCGATCATGCACTGCACGTCGTGCTTCCAGGCGATCTTGGTCAGCTCGCCAAGGGTTTCCAGCTCACCGAACTGCGCAGCGTCGTTGGCATCGGCAATCGAGCCTGGGCGTAGCCCGTCACCGAGCGAGAAGCTCACGTCGTAAGCCTTCATGATTTCGCAGATCTCATCGAAATGCGTGTACAGGAAATTCTCCTGGTGATGCGCCAGGCACCACTTGGCCATGATCGAACCGCCGCGGCTGACGATACCGGTGACCCGCTTGGCGGTCAGTGGCACGTAGCGCAGCAGCACGCCAGCATGGATGGTGAAGTAGTCCACGCCCTGCTCGGCCTGCTCGATCAGCGTGTCGCGGAACAGCTCCCAGGTCAGGTCCTCGGCAACCCCGCCGACCTTCTCCAGGGCCTGGTAGATCGGTACGGTACCAATGGGTACCGGCGAGTTGCGGATGATCCACTCGCGGGTTTCATGGATGTGCTTGCCGGTCGACAGGTCCATGACCGTGTCCGAGCCCCAGCGAATACCCCAGGTCAGCTTGGCCACTTCCTCCTCGATCGAGGAACCCAGGGCGCTGTTGCCGATGTTGCCGTTGATCTTCACCAGGAAGTTGCGGCCGATGATCATCGGCTCCAGTTCCGTGTGGTTGATGTTGGCCGGGATGATCGCGCGGCCGCGGGCGATTTCCTCGCGCACGAATTCGGCGGTGATCTCTTTGGGGATGTTGGCGCCGAAGCTGTGGCCGGCGTGCTGCTGCTTGAGCAAGCCAGCAGCGCGGGCCTCCTGCAGCTTCATGTTCTCGCGGATGGCGACGTATTCCATCTCGGCGGTGATGATGCCCTGGCGGGCGTAGTGCATCTGCGAGACGTTGGCGCCAGCCTTGGCGCGGCGCGGGTTGCGCACATGGTTGAAGCGCAGCTTGGCCAGTTCGGCGTCGTTCAGCCGCTGCTGGCCGAAGTTCGAGCTCAGCCCACCCAGGCGCTCGGTATCGCCACGGGCGTCGATCCAGGCCGAACGCACATCGCCCAGGCCTTTGCGCACATCGATGATGACGTCGGGATCGGTGTAGGGGCCGGAAGTGTCATAGACCATCACCGGCGCGTTGGCTTCGCCGCCAAAGTCGGTGGGGGTGTCGTGCAGGCTGATTTCGCGCATCGGCACGCGTATGTCCGGGCGCGAGCCCTCGACATAGACCTTGCGCGAACGCGGGAAGGGTTGCACGGACTGCTGATCGACTTGCGCCGACTCGCTGAGGTTGATCGTTTTTTCTTGTTTGCTCATCACAGGCTCCAGACAGCTTCCTAGCGGTGGAATGTCGGGGAGAACCTGAAAGACGCGGACGCACCCCTTGGCGGGCATGCAGTGCCGGATACATGGAGTGCCTTGAGCTGCTTGCAGCTGCGACATTCCCGGACCTGGCACAAGAGGCTCCCCGGGAAGGCGAGCAATCTTGTTCCCTACGCAGGCGCTAACCTGATCAGGTTCAACGGGATCCGCACCTATGCGATCTCAGCCTTTGCTTCAAGGCACCCCGACAAGAACGTGCGCAGTCTAGACTGGAGTGGCCGGCAAAGCCAAGCGTGTAAAACGGGGGGATGATGAAAGGCACAGCCAACGATTGTTGCCAGTTGCGCATGGCACTACACTGCCTCAACGCTCGATACTCAACAGTTCAGTAATTAAATTTCGTACAAGGATTGCCTCTATGCTGCGCAAACTTTCACTGGCGATTGCCGTGTCTTGTGCGTCCAACGGAGTGGCCTGGGCAGCGGATGTGCCCATGACGGTCAAGACTGACCTGGTCAGCGTCTACCAGGAAGCGGTCGACAACAACGCCGATCTTGCCGCCGCGCGCGCCGATTATGGCGCGCGCCGCGAAGTGGTGCCCCAGGCCCGCGCCGGCCTGCTGCCCAACCTGTCGGCAGGTGCCGAAATGATGAACACCCGCACCAAGCTCGACGAACCCTCGATCACCTCCAACCGCAGCGGCAACGCCTGGAGCGCCACCCTGGCGCAACCTGTCTTCCGCGCCGACCGCTGGTTCCAGTTGCAGGCCGCCGAAGCTGTCAATGAGCAGGCAGCGCTGGAGTTGTCTGCCACCGAACAGAATCTGATCCTGCAGACCGCGCAAAGCTACTTTGCCGTGCTGCGAGCCCAGGACAACCTTGCAGCCACCAAGGCCGAAGAATCGGCTTTCAAGCGCCAGCTCGACCAGTCCAACGAACGTTTCGATGTCGGCCTGTCCGACAAGACCGACGTGCTGCAGTCCCAGGCCAGCTATGACACCGCCCGGGCCAACCGGATCATCGCCGAGCGCCAGGTGCAGGATGCCTTCGAGGCATTGGTGACCCTCACCAACCGCGAATACACGTCGATCCAGGGCGTTGTCCACACCTTGCCCATACAGGTGCCCACGCCCAACGATGCCAAGGCCTGGGTCGAGACTGCCGGGCGGCAGAACCTCAACCTGCTGGCAACCAACTACGCAGTCGATGCCGCCGAAGAAACCCTGCGCCAGCGCAAGGCCGGCCACGCCCCGACCCTGGATGCGGTAGCCAAGTACCAGAAAGGCGACAACGACAGCCTGGGCTTCACCAACCCTTCGCAACTGGGGGTGCGCTATAGCGGTGACGTGGAGCAGACCAGCATCGGCCTGCAACTGAACATTCCGATCTACAGCGGTGGCCTGACCAGCTCGCAGGTACGCGAGGCATACCAGCGCCTGAGCCAGAGCGAGCAACAACGCGAGAGCCTGCGCCGCCAGGTGGTGGAGAACACACGCAACCTGCACCGTGCCGTGAATACCGATGTGGAACAGGTGCAAGCGCGCAAGCAGTCGATCATTTCCAACCAGAGCGCGCTGGAAGCCACCGAGATCGGTTACCAGGTCGGTACCCGCAACATCGTCGACGTGCTCGATGCCCAGCGCCAGCTGTACACCTCGGTTCGCGACTACAACAACAGCCGGTACGACTACATTCTCGACAACCTGAGCCTGAAGCAGGCGGCCGGCACCTTGAGCCCACAGGACCTGGTGGACCTCAAGCGGTACCTGAAGGCGGACTACAACCCGGACAAGGACTTCCTGCCACCGGACCTGGCGGCGGCAGCGGCGAAGAACTTCGAACGCAGGCCTTGAGGCAGGTGCTGGCTTCTTCGCGGGTAAACCTGCACCCACAGGGCTTGCGCCAGTGTGGTGGACGCACGGAACATGACCGACGCCTCTTGGTAGTCACGGTGGCGGATTTTTGCTGGCCGCCAGTAGGCAAGACTAGTCAAAAATCGGGAAGGTGCGATGACATGGGTCAGGGAATCGGCAGCGAGTGTCACTGCCCAGCGCTCAACGCTCCTGGGGGACGAAAGCCTCCTTGCCCAGGCCGCAGTCGGGACAGCACCATTGCTGCGGAACATCTTCGAATGCCGTACCCGGTTCGATACCATTTTCCGGATCACCCCGTGCCGGGTCGTAGGAATACCAGCAGGTTTCACAATAGTACTCGGCAACCCGTGCCTTCATCGCTATCTCCTTGTCGACTGCGTCAGTGATCCTGCTCTCAGGCTCGCCCTGTCCTGCGTAATGCGCAGACCAGGTAATCGACCATCACCTTGACCTTCTGTGACACATGTCGCCCAGGTTGATGGAGGATCCACGCCATTCCCTGCAAAGCCCCCACGTACTTCCACTCGGGCAGCACTTCCACCAAGTCGTTGACGGCAATCGCTTGGCCAGCCAGCCTGGCAGGAAGACAGGAAATACCCAGCCCCGAGAGGGTTGCGTTCAATACAGCTTCCGCACTGTCTGAAACGTAGCGACCTGAAAAACTGACGTCACAAGCACCTTGCGCCGATAAAAATTCCCAGGTCTGGCTTTCGCTGAAGTCGGAAAAAGGTATGCAACTGTGCTCCGCCAACTCGGAAGGGTGTACCGGTCGACCATATTTTTCTATGTAGCTGCCTGCAGCACAGACTACAAAGTCGACAGGGAATAACTTGCGCGCGACCAACCCTAACGGCGGGGTATCGGTAATTCTGATACCGATGTCTATGCTTTCAGCGATGAAGTCCAAAGCTCCCTCATTCGAAATGAGCTGCACATTCACACCCGGGTAACGCTCGAGAAATTCGGGAATAAGTTGATGACATGTTCCATACAAGGACCGTGGGACCGCGATGCGAATAAGTCCTTGCGGACTCTCAAGAAATCGCTCCTTGAGCCTAAATATATTCGCCGAAGACTCAAGCAGCTCTTTGCAATGTGAATAGACCTGAGCCCCCTCGGCATTGACTTTCAGCTGCCGAGTGCTGCGTTCGAGCAATCGAATCGATAATGCATTCTCAAGCTTCGATACTTGCTTGCTGACTGCGGATGCAGTCAGTCCTAGCCGGGCCGACGCATCCACAAAGCTTCCCGCTTCAACAACAGCAAATGCCGCCATGCAAGGCAACATATCTACATGACTTTTTGGAAGATAGCCTCGATAGTCCATTATTATGACCACTCATATCTTTAGGCCAGCAACTAAAACATACGCCCTTGGCAAAGGGCCCCAAAAGAAATCACCGCAAAAAATTGCATCGCTGCGAAAAAGCTTCATCCGTAAAGATGCAGAAGCACAGCCCCTAACAACACCAGACTGACCCCACCAACCTGAGTGACCGACAGCCGCTCGCGATAAAAGAAGTACCCTAGGATCGCAGCAATGCCGCCCGACAGGGTACTGATGACGGTGACGACGGAAACCGAGCCATTGAGTGCGCCCCAAGAAAACGCGGAGAACCCGCCCAGGTTCAAAAGACTGGCGCCGCACAGTGAACCGAAGGTCTTCAAGCTGATCGTCGCGTGGTCCCGCAGCAACTTGAATCCCTCAGGGATTAGAAACATGACCCCCACTGCATAGCCCAGCGCCAACATGTTAACCGGCCCCAGCTGCGGCAAGGCGTACTTGCCCTGAATCCAGAAGCTGATGCCGTAAAGCATGGCCGCCAGCAAGGCAAACCCTACAGATATCGTGCTGGTGATCCTGCGCTCGAAATCACCGTCATGATGACTTCGGCTGGCCAGTAAAACCCCGAAGAAGCAAACGAGAATACCGCTCACCTGCCACCCTGACAGGGCGTCCCCCCCCAGCCACGCCAACAGGGTGGTAAAAACGCCATACGAGGTGACTAGGGGCGCCACAACTGCAGTTTTGCCAGCAGCAAATGCCTTCGACAGCGCCAATGCCCCCACAACGGTACATAAAGATGCTACTACCCCAACACCTAGCGCGCGCCAAGGCGCAGACATGAACTTTTCCAACTGACTGGCTGAAAAGACAATAATAATTGCCATTAGAACAAAGCCCAGCAACTGCCCGAAAAACACCGCTCGTTTAACCCCAACTGCTCGTGCGTTCACGCCGACCAAAAAGTCCGTCGCTCCCCAGAACGCCGCCGCCAGCAACCCCATGAATACGTCCAAGGCAATGTTCCTTATTATAAATGATCCCTGATCGCTCCAGACAGTAGTCGGGTTTATGACAAAAATCAAACCCCGCGGGACGGGGCCTTATAAACCCGGCATACTCTTTCGCGAGCGCGAAGCTAGCAACGAAATTAGCGGATTAGTCAATGCAGTTGAAACAACAGCCAGTACCAAAAGAACACTATAGGAACTTTCCGACAACACTCCTACCTCGAGTCCTACGCCAAGCACAACCAAATCCACAAGACCTTTCGTATTCATCAGTACGCCGACTTCAATGGAAACAATTGGTCTCAACCCCGATGCCCTAGCACCTATATATGAGCCCAGCACTTTGCCGATAGTCCCACCCAGCAGGAACAACAGCAGCCACAACCAAAGACTAGGCTCCCCGAAAGCGGCCGGCGAAACCTGAATACCTGAGCAGGCAAAGAAAATCGGGGTAAGAAAAAGATGACCGAACCTGCCGATCCAGCGTCGCCATGCCTGCTCCATCGAGAACAGGTCGTGAAACACGTAGGCCGCCATGACCGCGCCGATGGCCTGGTGGAAACCGAGCATCGCGGTAACCTGCGCTGATCCCAGGCAATAGACCAAGGCAACTGCGACACGGGAACGCTCACTTAATGCAGTGTGAGCGATGCGGTTTTTCAGCCATGGGCGGACCACTACGAACATCAGACCGGCATAAGCTAAAAGACCGCATACCTTGAGTAAGCTCTCGGACACGCCGCCCGCCCCACCTAAGTGCAATGCCAACACCATCGCCAGTGCAAACCAGGCGAACACATCGGTATACACCGCCGCCGAGAGCGACAATCGACCGGCTTGCCCATCAATGCCTCCATGCTCCTGGATAATCCTCACCAACACCGGCAGCGCTGTCACCGACAGTGCGACCCCACAGAAGATCACGTAGGACCAATAGGGCGGCGTCGGCGCAATAGACGGTTTCGACCAGGCGCCGATGACACAGCCGATGAAGAACGACAGCACGATTCCGAGACTCGCGATCAAGGCCGGGGCACGTTGCCCTCCCCGCCACTCTCCGACACCTGCGGCATGCCAGGGAACTTCGACCATCAGCATGATCAGCCCCAGTTCGCCGAGCGCTCGGACAATCTCTATCGATTCAGGTGTCAGCACCTTTGCCGACACTTGCGGAAACCAAGCCCCTAACAAAGTGGGACCCAGCAGTATACCGGCAACGATTTCCCCGATTACCCGGTTCTGGCCAAGCATCGTAGCCACACGCCCGCAGACTGCACAGGCGAGCAAGATCAAACACACCAGCACTAACCAGTTCGACATGGATTTGCCCTCACCCAACACCTGCCGTTGATCCTCTAGCTAGGCAAACGCCAGCTTCAGACGCTCATGAACGGTATCCGAATGCCTGCGCAGTACTTCAGGATCCTTATGGATGAGGTAGACAAAACCCCAAGCCGACAGAAAGTCTCGTGTCGCCTTGATGGCCTCGCCTTTCTCCACAAAAAAGCCAAGCTCATGAAACGAATCGAGCTCTTCGATCAGCGTGATACCTTCAATTCCCGTCACAGTGCCGCTCTGTTCAGAAATCAGGCAACAGATACAGAAATGCTTGTCGTAGTGCGGGACTGCCAAGGTGAGCGGCGCATGACCCAAATAGATATCTATGTTGAGGTCGTAGCAGTTAAGCCCGGTGCACAACTCGATCAATGAAGGCACATTTGCACCGGGCAGGCGGCCGTTCTGTTCGATGATGAAGTGTCCCGCCGAGTTGATCTTGAACTCAATATCGTTGATGCCAATGTTGGCCTCGATGGCCGAGTTGACTTCGGATATGTAGGCAAATGCCTGGCGCGCCTGATCGCTTAAGGGCGAAATGGATCGAATGTTGCGATAGACACTGGGGTGGTCGCCGACGCGAATCTTTTCGTATTCGGCGAAGCAGAGAATCTGTCGCCCCGACACCCCCAGATTTGCAGTAACAATAAAGTATTCAGGGCCTTCGACATACGCCTCCACCAAAGCACGCTTTTCCTCCTGCCCTCCAGGCTCGAAATTGCTTTCGATGGCCCCCAGAGCCTTGTACATATCACCTCTGGACTGGCAGACCTTAACATTCCTCGCACCTGTGCCCTCGGTCGGCTTAACCACCACGGGGAAAGCAATACCCGGATCATGGCCCTCGGCCAGGTCATTCATGGAAAGCCTGAACGCAGGCATGACCGGGACGCCCTCGTGTTGCAGACGACGCTTCATTTCAAGCTTGTTCATCCGCGCAGCACAGGTTGGGATCGGGTTGCCCGCCAAGCCCAAGTAAGCCGCCAACCGGTCGCTTATTCGCAATGCAGAATCGGAACCGGGGATGACCGCATGCACCTCTCTTCCGGCCATGCTGATCTTCGCCTGTTCCAGGTTCTCGACATGCACCACCTCGTCGAATTCGTCGACTCCATGCAGCTTCTGCAAACGCCCGGGAAATTGCTTGCGGGTCACTAGGGCCAACGCGTGATAACCCTTATGGCGAATATCATGTCCATAGCGCCGGGCCGAACTGATCGGGTCGATGACGACCACCGTCTGTCGATGAGTGATCATCCCAGGCTCCGCATGGTCTTATACATGTAGTGGTAGTAACGCAGCGCGACGTTGTAGCGGATCATCACGCCCAGAGAGAGTTCGCGCACTACATCCTCACCACCCGCCGCGTAATGCTGCAGCACTGTTTCGTACCAGGCGGCGCTGTGCCGGGTGTCGATGCTGATATGGGCCTTGTGATAGGCGATCACGTCTTTTGGCAAGCCCAAGCGCTCCATGGCCGCCGTGGTGGCACCAAAGCGTACCGGCGCCGATCCCTCCACCAACCCCATCGCACCGATAAGGCGCATGTTGAACTCGCGGCGTACGGCCCACATCAGCAGGATGTTGCCATTCATCAGGCACTCAAGGGGGGGCACCTGCACGCTGACACCCGCCTTTTCCAACAGATCACGCATGTAGCTGGAAGAGGTGCGGAACATCGTGGTGTGCACGGCGGCGAAGTCTCCATTGCCCATTTCATCCCAATAGTTCTCGCCGGCGACCATCTTGCACCGAATCGGCATACCCAACTGAGCCACTGCCATCAGGTCATCGAAAGAACCATCAACCATTTCCTCCATGCAGATGTAGTAAGCGACCTGTTCAGAACTGGCCTGGTGGCGCATGAAGTCCACGAAGAAGCGAATATCTTCATTGATCCTCTTCTCGTACATGACGTACCACGAGAGAAATGCATCCTGTGTAGTGGGCAGGTCACGCAGATCAACTAGGCCCTCCTCGACCGCGGTCCATTCATCCTCCATCTGCTCCACAATGTTGCGGGCCAATCTGACCGATTGCCGTGCAGCCACAAGTTGTGCCGGATCTCCGAGAAAACAGCGATAATAGTCGGCAAGTTGCTGTTGTGTATTCCGAGCTAATTCTTTCATCTCCACTCCTCAGTACAGAACGGTCGGTACTTCGCTGCAGCGCAGGTCAAAAGCGTCATGAGATGGCCCAACCTCGTGCAATCGCGTGAGTCGGGTATGGGCCTCGCGTAAGGTGGGGATATGACTTTCCTCGACCCACCACAACACTACCCGGGGGCGTAAGATGGGCTCGAACCACTCCCTTCCACGCCGCATGAATGACTTGTGCGAGGTGTTATAGAGAAAGTCCTTGAGTGATTCGACGTCCCTCCACAGCGAGAGCGTGTAGAGATAACCCTCGCCCCATAACTGATCCAGCAGCGGCTGATCCTCTTCGGTCTCACGCCAGATGAACCCCGGATGTTGCTCAGCTAGAGCGTTCACATAGCTGGTCGAGGCATAGAACTCTTCCATTCTGGTGTCTCCCTTGGGAAACTTGGGTTTCACCAGATCGAAATGTGCAAGTACACGCTTCATGGTGCCTCCCAGGCCTGGAGTTCGATAATGTTTCGATCGGGATCACGGACGTATATGAAGGTGCAAATACCTACCCCCTCGACAGGCTGCCTCGCCAACTTCCCTAGCAGCCATCCACCTGAGCTGATCACTTTTGCACATACAGCTTCCACGTCGGAAACTTCAAATGCGATGTGGCTAAAGCCGCGCGAATTGGCAAACTTTTCCGGTTCATCATGAAAATGACAATACTGAAATACTTCTAGCGTCGGCCCGCCCTCCCCGTTACCGGGCAACCGAAGATGTATGCCTTCGATCTCCGGTTTTATCAACCCGGTACCATCTGCCACCGATTGCCCTGAAAGCCGACGCACAGGGCCGACCGGAACACAGCCAAATACATCAACATAGAACTTGGCTATCTTTTTCCAGTCAGTGGCGATCAGGTTAGCGTGTGAGTATTTGACCTTGGTCATGCGCTAATCCTCAAACTTCAATCCCGGAAGACGAAGGTTTCGTGCTCGACTTCCCGATCCTTGTCCCTCGCCCTTTCCCACGTGGTGTTGAGAATGATGCGGGTGACATCTTGTGTCAGTGGTTTAACCCGATGCAGCGTGGTGTCTGCCTTGAGCAGATAGACATCACCTGTGACGTGGAAGTAGGAGTCGATCTTGTTTTCCACCAATAAGTTTTCTACTCGGGGGTTCTGCTTATCCCAATACGTATGCGGTACGCACTCCAACAAACCTCCTGCCTCGAGTGCCGGTGCCTCGACGATCCAAATGATCGTGTAGGGGTAGTCGCCCCAATGCCAACCATGGGTATCACCTGACTTATGCTGACTGTTAATGATGAAGTTATCCCACTTCCAAGGGGTTGGGATAACCTCCTCCTTAACTATGTGACTGATCAAACTACTCAGGTAGCGAGACCTATAAGCATGCGGAATATACCGCCCATGGGCTTCGATGCTTTCCTGAGGAACGTTACTCAAATAGCGCGGCGTGTTGCCCGTCGATTCAATCAAAAAATCCCGGCGCTTTGAAAAATTTGCCAAGAGGTACTTCACATCAACAGAAATTTGATCGCGTACTTCAGGATGGATCAGGTTATTAATCTTCAAGTATCCATCCCTGGCAAACCGATGCTGTTCCCAGAAAAAGTCTCGCCCTTCGAAAGGATCTGACCTCAGTATATCTGTGACTTGCTCCAGATTTTGTTTAACAGCAGCACGCTCTGACATATGAACACTCCGTATTTGTTAAGGAGTCACGTGTTTAATGGCACGTTCAAATCCTACCCCCCTCAACCTGCACGGATATACCCCACACGCAGACTTGCACTCCTTCCTCAAACCATGTAATGCCCTATTGAAAGTATCGCACCTTCTTTGATTCGGCACATCGGACTCTTAAATGTCCCTTATACTCACCCGGGCTCTTCGACTCAGAAACGCCGGATCGAGTATGAGGCGGTTTGCCCGCGACGCGCGGGCGGGTCGATATCATGGGCGCTGAATTTTTGCGCCAAACACATCGGGCCCCACCACATTTCCTGCCATGCACCCAGAAGCAATACATCCATTTGCCGTAAGACATTTCTGAACCTTAAACCAAATGCTTCAGAATCAGCATGCTTGGGAATTGCCCTACTCGCGCTGCTGAAGTATCGCTGCTGTCTGGGAAATGCCTCAGGGATAACGTTTTAGGGTCGTTTAGACAACCGGCCGTGAGAACTCGACTGATACAATGCATCGCAGTTATTGCGGCCGTGCGCAGGCAGGCTTGTCCTGGCGAGGTTTGCATTTGTTCCTCG
>NZ_MOMO01000218.1:0-831 GCF_009933855.1 Pseudomonas sp. SG-MS2
GTGCTCAAGGAACCGGATCGCGACCCGACCAGCCAGTCCTGGATGTGGGTGCAGGCCAGCGGGCCACCTGATCGACAAGTCGTGTTGTTCGACTACACCACCAGCCGTGCGCAGGAGGTACCGTTGCGCCTGCTGGAGGGCTATCGCGGTTATGTCATGACCGATGATTACGCCGGTTACAACGCGTTGGCATTACAGCCCGGTGTCGAACGGTTGGCGTGCATGGTTCATGCACGACGCAAGTTTGTCGAGGCGCAAAAGGTGCAGCCCAAAGGCAAGACGGGACGTGCCGATGTGGCGCTGGCGATGATCAACAAGCTGTATGGCATCGAGCGTGAACTCAAGGATGTCAGCGATGAGCAGCGGTTCATCGGTCGCCAGGAAAGAAGCCTGCCGATCCTCGGCCAGTTGAAAAGCTGGCTGGACAAGACGCAGTCCCAAGTCACACCGCAAAGCGTGCTGGGTAAGGCGGTGCAGTATCTGGCGAACAACTGGAGCCGGCTGGAACGCTATGTCGAGGCCGGCCATTTGCCGATCGACAATAACCTGGCAGAGCGTGCGATAAAGCCGTTTGTCATCGGGCGCAAGGCCTGGTTGTTCAGCGACACGCCCAAGGGTGCTGCGGCCAGTGCACAGATCTACAGCTTGGTCGAGACCGCGAAGGCCAACGGCCAAGAGCCCTATACGTGGCTGCGCCACGTACTGGAGCGGTTGCCGCATGCCTCGTCGGTAGAGGCCTACGAAGCGCTGCTGCCGTGGAACTGCTCACCGGAGATGCCACGGTAAATCGAAGCTCCATCTGGCGGTAGGTGGGGTTCATGGATCGCACTC
>NZ_MOMO01000219.1:0-3066 GCF_009933855.1 Pseudomonas sp. SG-MS2
TTCGGCGCGATCGAGGCGTTGACCAGGATGCGGTTGGCGGTGCGCACATCCGCTGGAGCCGCGCAGTAAGTGTTGGCGGCGTAGCTCAGGGCCTGGACAGCGCAGCCCTGGAGCAGGACGACGGCCAGCAGAATGGCTTTCTTCATGCCACCTCCTCCATTGCCTGGGCATACAGAGCATCCCAGGTCTGCCGGTGCGGCTTGCCTGGGCGCCAAGTGCGTAGGTACAAGGCCCATGCCCGCTGAACCTCACCCACCGCAGGCAGCGGCGCAGGATCGGTCCACAGCAGAAGCCGGGCGAACGCGGCAGCAAGCACATCGTCGTGCTCCAGCGCGGCATAGACAGCGGCGTCGGTCACCGGCACGCCCCTGGCCTGGCATACGGAGCGCGCCAGGGCTTGGGTGCTGGAGTGCTCGAGCACGCCACGGACACCGCCACCCTTTTCGAACTGCCAGAGGCCTCGGGCCGGACCGCCGATCTGCCGACGATGGATCAGTCGGCTTTCCTGTAGCCCGATGCTCAGCAGCATCTGCTCAGCACGCCGGCCCGACATTTTCGCAGGCAGCAGTTTGAGCGCCGGGGCAATTGCCGAGGCGCGGATTTGTTGCAGCATGGGTTTCTCCAAACGAAAAAGCCCGCGCTAGGCGGGCCGTGAAATAGATGCGCTATGATCTGCCCATCACAGAGAGAGTGGCCTGATGAAGAAGCTATGGATGGGTGTAGCGCTTACGGTAGCGCTGAGCGGGTGCGGGACTGTGCGAACAGTGTCGAGCGAGTCAAAGGCTGCGGATGACCTGGCGAAATGGCAGACCGATTGCCACACCATTCCTCGGGTGTATAGCGGCGCTGCGTATCAGTTTTGCAATTTGAGTGGGCCGCAAAGAGCGGGGGCTCACTGGGCGCCATTCCCGATCCTGATCGACATGGCGGCGTCAGGTATTGCCGATACAGTCATCCTTCCGTACACCGGCTATCAGCAATACAAGTTCGGCAATATACCAATCCGGAGGCTTCAGTATTGATCCGCAGGCGCTGATATAGGTCTGGTCGGTCGGGGATGGTTGCGTCAGGTCGAGGCTGTTACGGCCACCCTTGCTCCAGCATCTCGACGGTGATCAAGCCGTCAGCCGCGGCACTCAGCAACTCCGCCTCCCGGTCGAAGCAGGCCTGCACGTGTGCGCGCACTGCGGTGGCCAGCGCGATGACCTGGTCGCCCGTCAGCTCAACGAAACCTGACGCCGTCTTCCACTTGATGCGGTAGTCAGGATCGAGCGAGGCAGCGAATGCAGCACCGGTCAGCAGAGACTGGCTGTCGCGCTCGGTGTTGACCGTCAGGCCCTCGACGACTGCGCCACCGGTTTCTGCCTGGAATCTGCGATCAGCGATGCGTTGCGCCCAGGTCGCTGCGAGAGCAGTCTTTTCCTCATCGCTCAGCGGAGCCTGCTCATGCGTGACGATGACCACCTGGCGCTCGAGGTCCGGGGTCAGAATCTCAGTGCCCCACTTCATGCCGGCGGCCAGGTCTCCATCGGCGCTTTCCTCTGGCCACCACGCGCAGTCCTGTACGCCCAACTGGGGATCAGTCCACGACAGGTCGGCCAGGGATTCTGGTGCCAAGCCGAAGAGGAAGTCGGGAATTGGTTCGCGCGTTGCGATGCCGTTTTGGACTTTGATCATTTAGCGAACCTTTATGTAAGTTATTTTATTACTATCGAGGGTTTTTATGTTCGGTAGGTTAAAAATTATAGGAGAGACAAGATCGATTCTAGAGGCGGATGCGGTTGTGGTCGCAATGGCTATTAACACGCCATCCCCAACCGCCGCATCGGTGTATGACAATACGGTAATTGGGCGCGAAACCCATGTTTTGCCATCTGGTGAAGTTTGAGAATTCGCCGTCGATGAGTTGAACGTTAAAAAATCTCCCATCCCATAGGCTATAACTGTACGACTGAAGCTAATGGCGCCCGGGTTAGTCCAAGTAACGCCGTCCGTAGAAGTAACAATGGCATTGCCGCTCCCGACCATCACAAATAGGTCGTTGCCGAATGCAATTGATTGCCAAGTGGTTGTGGATGGTAATGTGCGAGATGTCCAAGTTAGCCCATCAGGGGACGTATACACACTGGCTGTCGATACGCCGCTTCCAGGGGTGGCAACAAAAAGCCCCGCACCATAGGCAACTTTAAATGTGACTGCTGAAACTCCAGAAGCCCCGCCCGCAGTCCAGTTGATGCCGTCCATAGAGTGGGCGGTAGCCTGGCCTGAGCCTAACGCGATGAATCTACCGCCACCGTATGCAACGGCTGACCAGTTGGACGAAACTGGTAATGTACGCTGCGTCCATGTCGCCCCATCAGGCGAGGTCGCACAATACGCCACCGGGCCTGTCGCAACAGCCACGAATAGGCCATTTCCATACGTGACAGACTGCCACTGAGTAGCCACCGGCAGGTTACCACCCGCAGACCATGTAAGCCCTTTATCGAAAGACAGGGACGAAAGGCCGTTTTGACTAATCGCAACGAAGATACCGTTCCCGTAGGCCAGGCTCTTCCACGTGCTTGACGCTGACAACGTGACTAAGGAGAAACCGGAAGTGTAATCCGCGGGGGTGTATGCTTCACCCAAAAGAGAAAATAATTTCGGATATATGGCTTTTAACAACTGACGCCCATCTGCCGGTAAGTAATTGCCGCCAGGATCGTTGCCCTGCGCCCGAATTACCCCGACCGAGCCGTCTACGCCGCCAGAGCGAGCCAAACCCAACGGATTCCCGAGCGGGTTGCCCAACGGATTACCAAGGCTCATCAGTAGTCACCCCCTTCGGACCGGAATTGAATGCCAGCAGCCAGCGCCACCTGGGAACCCACGTAGAGTTGCTCGCCCGCCTGAAGACGCAAAGGCGTATCTTGGCTGATGTTTCCGAAGCTTGTTTCGGGGATGGCCGTGGTTGCCGCCAGGGTGTAAGCCGCCATCAGCTCAGAGTCGATGAGCTGAAATATGGCCCCCGCGTCCTTGCTGCTGTAGAGCAGAAGCGACGAGGCGGTGACAGTGGCGCGCGGC
>NZ_MOMO01000220.1:0-3894 GCF_009933855.1 Pseudomonas sp. SG-MS2
GGGAGCGCAGCATCGGGCATCAGGTGGACGCTTGGAATGTGGGGATGATGGATCCCTTACGTAGTACGTACTCTTGCCCGAGCAGTCTTCAAAGCGCTCGACCTGGGCGTAGGCGTTCCACCACAGGTACTTGGACTTGAAGTTCGCATCGATGATCGTGTGCGGCAGGCCATCCTCACCGTTGAGGTACTCGGTCTTGTGGCCAAGTGGGTCGATCTCGGCAATCAGATTGCCCTTGCCGTCGTAACGAGACTTCCAGATGCTGCCATCGGGGAAGCGGGTTTCAGTTACCAGTAGCGTGGCGAGGTGGTGTTTGTAGCTGATCTTGCGGCCCAGTGGATCGGTTTCCTCGACGAGCCTGCCAAAGTCATCGTACTTGAGCCCAAGGCGATTGCCGTCCGGCAAGGTGAAGCCGATGATGTTGCCGGACGCATCGAAGTCCATGCCGTAGCGCTCGCCGCCAAAGTCGAGGCTGGCGACGACGCGGTGCTCTTCGTTACAGCGGAGACCTGGTACCCAGAGCATATTTTAACTCAGTTACTCCATCATCAAATACGCGCTCACTACATGCTAAAGGTTCCACGCTCGCGATGATTTTCATTTCCAATTAATCTATATAGCTCCTCATGTAACGGTAGTGGGTGCTTCTGCCCGTGCGGTCCTAGAAGTGCTTGACTTTGCGAAATCAACCCCACGGAGCATATACAAATCCCTCATCAATTTTCTCAAAATAGAGTCCTATGAAACTATTTTTTAAGTATGCCTCTCTAAACACAGAAGAACAGACCATTTGCTTCAATTCTTCACAGTAGAATAAATCATACTCTACATCTGATCCCGGGGAAAACTTATCTATTCGAGCATATAATGGCAACATATGTTGGCGCTCGCTTTCTGGGCGCAAAAGTCCGTCACCCACCAATTCAAAAGTAGATCGATCAACATCTAGCAATGAACATCTACTAAGTACGCAGAAAAATCTATAATCCTTTTTAGGCTTCGCAGAGCCGCGAAGCGAAATCATCACAGGAATGCTCAGAAACTTACAATGAAAATTTTCGCACATTCGAATGAATTCCGATGACGCGAGATACTGCTCAAATATCACATCGACGTGAAGATTATTCAAGTCGGCTTTCATTTCATAGGAGCTTGAAAAATCCAATACGTCAGGATTCGCAATTACTTGATTGAACTCCGGCAATGCCGGGACCCACTTCTCATCAAAGAAAAGCGGAACATCGTCGCCTTCCGCAGCACTGAGCAGATAAAATTCTTTCATAAGAACTCACAGCAACCTAAAAGAGATGGATCGGTCTTAAACAGCCCGTTTTGAAGCCCGGAGCTCGCCCAGCTTTGAATATTTTTAACACCCAAAACCAGGGGCCGTCGAGGGTTTCCCAGCGGTAATGGCAGGTCAGGCCCAGGGCATTGCTGTGGCTTGCCATTACGCCGTCGGCGTAGCTGAAGCTGCGCACGGTGTCGCCGTTGCGGTTGATCACCGTGCTGAGCTGGCCGTGTTCGTCGTAGCGGTATTGAGCCAGGGTTTCGACCGCTTCGTTGTTCACCACCCGTTTGATGTCGGTCAGCCGGCCCAGCGGATGGTCGTAGTGCAGGTGCACGCGGGTGCCGCCGGTGGCGCTGATGTCGGTCAGCGTGCCTTCGGCGGTGCGGGTGAAGTGCAGGAAGTGGCCGAGGGCGTTTTCGATGCGCTGCAGCGGCACGTCGGTGTCGGTGTCTGGTACTTCGCCGAAGTAGAAGAACAGGTTGTCCAGCGTCTGCAGAATGTAGTGGCCGCCCTCGGTGCACACCAGGTACACCTGCTCGTGCGGGTTGTAGATGCGTTCGCCAGGCTGCAGCGAGACGAACGGGACTTCGCGGCCCTGGTTGTCGGTGGGAGATGAGGTCGGTGGCTTAACATCGCGAGCACTCACTAGTGTTCCACTTGGGTAGTTCGCTAATCTAAAAGCCCCGAAATCGTTGGGCAAAACAACTTGTGTAGATAAACAAATTAAACTTGCCGCACACTACAGCATCCCTTTCTCGGAAATTATTAGACTTAAAAGTTGCCGCACATATGTGACAGCAACCTAATTCTGATCCAGACTTTTAAAGAAATAACAGTATCCTCACGCAGATCAAGCAGCTCCATGAGAAACAAACACTAATCTTGATCCAATAACCCTACCATCAATTCCCCTCAAAAAGCCCTATATATACCAACCCGTTATAACTTGCCTTTAAGGGCTCAGAAACTACAACCCCACCATCTGAGTACCAAAAAATAGCGTTTGCCTTATTAATACCTTTGCTAAGACAGCCAGCCTTCAGCCTGCCTAGTTCACTAGGATCAACCGAAGACTCCTTGATTATTTCATCCAAACTAACTTCCTGAGGCCTCCTCGGAATTATTCCGATAAAGTCCTCATCATACCATCGGACACCGACATCCCTGCAGAAACCGCACACTTTGTATGAGGGGTCATCTATATCTACGGAATAATCCAACTCGAAATACTTCAAGTAATCAGCTTCCGACTCAAAATTACTCCCGACCCATACATGGATTTTCTCATACCTCTCGATATCATAAATATCCACTTAGCAAGCTCCCAATCTCATATGATTACGATGATGAACGTCAATTACGCTTAGCGCTTCAACTTTACTCTGCGTTTTAACCAAATCTTTAATTAGCTTATTATGGAAATTCCTTCCCGCACTACTTCCATGGTGCGGGCCATCCGGCACAGGATTCCCGTGCCTATCAGTAACACCTACAAAAGTAATATCTTTTGTAGGCACAGTCATCTCTTTTAGCTCTTGAGCAGTGAATCCAAGCTCTTTCGCTTTCGAGGCAATTGAGACAGGAAACATCTCATGCTTACCACCAGGTTTTCGAAGTGCATCCTCTACCGCCTTTTTATTATCGATAACATCTTGAACTGACGCATCATTAAACCAGCTCTCAAAACCATTTTTCTCCCACGGCACCCATCCCAGCGGATCAATCCATAATGTTGGGGAGAGCACATAAGCATACAAATTGCCGCCACCCCTGAGCCCAATAGGGTCCTGAGTGATGAAGCGCCCAATTTCTGGATCATAATACCTGAAGGTGTTGTAGTTAAGGGCTGCCTCATTGTCAAAGTACTGCCCTTGAAAGCGCAGATTCTGCTCGACCTCATTAATCGTCAGCTGCTCAATCGCCCCCCAAGACCGATACGTCGCCTGCCAGACAATCTCGCCCTGACTATCAGTCAGCTCCAGCGGCGTACCAATCTGATCGGTATGGAAGTAATAAACCTTCTGCCCTTCCCCTTCCGCCTGATCCACCCGCGCCAACGGCGCATAGCTACCCGGCTCATAGACATACAGAATGCTCTGCCCCGGCGTCTCCTCGCGCAGCATCCGCAGCCCTTGCCAGAGGAAATGCTTTTGTTCCGAGGTGCCGCCGATTTCAGCGGTTTTGGCAATCCGCCGCCCCAAGCTGTCATAGCGATAAGTGCCCGTACTTTCCGGCTTGCCGTTGACCAGCGTTTCGGCACGCACCAGCCGGTTCTCACAGTCATAGGCAAAACTCTGAAGCTTGCTATGCCCCGAGCGCTTCTCGATCAGGTTGCCCCACGGGTCGTAGCGGTACTCCTGATCGCGCCAACGCTTGATGCGGTTGTCCTTGACCTTCTCCAGTTGCCGCGCATTGAAGTCCAGGCGGTTGGCGGCCGGGTCGTAGCGGAACTCTTCGCTGCCCACCAATGATCCGGTGTCGCGGCTGTGCAACTGGCCGTTGGCTTCGTACTCGTACTTGATCTCGCCGCGCAGCTTGTCCAGCGTGCGTACCAATTCGCCCGCCGGGTCGTACTGGTAGCGACGGTGAATCGGGTTGTAGGCGTG
>NZ_MOMO01000221.1:0-2610 GCF_009933855.1 Pseudomonas sp. SG-MS2
TGGGTGGCATAGGCTTCGTTGACTTCCTGCTCGCGCAAGCGTGCTTCGTAGGCCTCAAGCAACATCTGCTTGAGTAGTACGGGATCGTCTGGAAGGTTGTCGGGCAAGGAAATCATGCCCCGGATTATACCGGGTCAGGCAACGAAACGGGGTGTCAGAACCTGATGTGGACGGTTGCGCCAGAGGTCGAAGCCGTCGAGTAACCAGTTAAGTTCCTGGACGGTCAGGACGATGGCTTCGTCGGTGGCGTCGGGGGAAGTTTTGAAACGTTCGGCTTCGAGGCGCTTGAGCCAAAGGCAGAAGCCGTTGCGCTCCCAGTACAACACCTTGATGCGGTTACGGGCTTTATTGAGGAAGACGAAAAGTACGGGGTCGAACACGGCGACTTTGATGTCCAGCTCGACCAGGGCGGTGAGGCCGTCGATGGATTTTCGAAAATCCACAGGCTTGGGGTAGAGGTAAACCTTTTCGACTTTGCTGTCGGGACGCATCATGGCGGACTGGCTCCAGAAAGAAATCGGGAGCGCAGCATCGGGCTTCAGGTAGTCGCTTGGAATGTGGGCTTCATGGAGCGGATACGTTGATGGGGGTTGAGCGGAAAGGGCTTGCAAGCTGAGCGGCTGTTACGCACCTATACCCAACGCCTTTGACACGCACATGAGCGACATCACGAAACGCAGCCTTCACCAGCTCATGCCAGGCCCCATCGGTCTGAATCCCGTGGACGAGCATGAGCGTAATAATATCGGCATTGTCCCTGATGTTAGCCATCTGCATGTCGAGCACCGAATCGAACAAATCCAGATACTCAGGCTCTAGCCCTGCGCGGATGACTTGCAGCTGTGCAAGTCGTTTTGTCGGAAGGGTGTTTTCCCAGGTGCTTCTGACGAGGGTCACGATGTCGACAGGCTTCAATCGAGCACCAGCCGGTAGGATGGTTCAACGATGGCAGCACTCACCTCGACATCGACATCATGGCCTGGGTCACGGACCACTTCGGGAATATCGCTATACGATTGGAACGAGATACCTTCGCCGCTGGGGCATCTCACGATCAGGAATCGCTTGATGATGCGGCCCGTCACCAGGATATTGATCAGAATCGCCAGGTGTGCGGCGGTGCCCGCTTGCATGATATCGAACATGCGATTTGGGTTAAGTCGAATTCGCGGCAAAGCTTCGCCATCCTGGTTCTCGAAGCCCTGGATGAAAGTCGCCATTTTTCTGAGGCCTTCGGCCTCGTCAGGATGGCGATGTATTAAAGGCGATAACTTTTCCGCGAACATATTCGTATTCTCCGGCGGAGCACGCTACGGTCACCGCAAACTCGTTTCTCTCACCCGAAATCAAAAGACGCAATTCGCGGGGAGGATCACTGTCTGGTAGTTTAACGTAAATGTTAGCTCCCGTCACTTCGCCATTACGCGCTACGAAGTGATCTAGCGCATTCATCGACCCCTCGTCGGATGAAAGATTTTCATCCGTGTTCGAGGATGCAATTTGCATCATGACGCCGAATTCATTTCTTGCAGTTGAAGTACTATACCTAAGCTCTTCAGCATATACCTTACGATCGCTGTGAATTCTATTTTTCGCGGTCCGCAAGGAAACTTCTTCAAAGCCTTCATCTGGAAGAAGTTTTCTGACCTTTGACTTTAATGCGTGCAGAAGTTCTGCATACTTTTTAGCCTGGTTGTCTTGCGACGCGATGCGAAATTCCAGAAGGCCAGTATGGTCCAGATGAACGATGTTCACTGCTCGCTTTTTAGTCGTAGCGTATCGCTTGACGAACTGGCCGGACTCAGCATCCCTCTCTTCAGAGAACAGGCGGCGAATCTCGCGGCTTTCCACGACTTTGATCGTCAGCGAGGCTGGCAGCTTCTGTGGATCTGGACGCTGCAGGCGGATGTCCACGATCGTGGGCTGCTCGGGCAGATCCAGGTCAAGGGGATCAGTGAACAGCCCTGCCAGGCCCTCGTCTTGTGCGATGGCCGCGATACGGGTCGGGTTGAGCAGGCCTTTCGCCCGATCAGGTGAGCATTTGAACAGGAAGGTGTGCTGTTTGCCGAACTCTTCAACCTGCTGGAGCAGTTCACGGAGATCCTTGACCGAAATTTTCTTTTCGGCCAGCGCCGGCTCGATCCGCTTTTCGTACAGATCGTCCCAGTTTTGCGCGGAAATCGGGATGCCCTTTGTCCTCAGGAAGTCCTTGACGACGGTTTGGCTGGTCGCAGTCTTGAGGAGGCCAAACAGGATCTCGGCTAGCTTTTTGTCGTCGTCACTCAGCACATCACTCTCCACATGTTGGCATTGGCTCACCGGCTCCAAGGAGCCATCGCTGTGGAAGCATGAAGCCGGTGACATCCTGCCACGAGAGCGCCGACCTGCGCGCGCCATGCTTCCTTAGCGTGCGCATTCTCGCCTTTTTGATCTCTAGAACACAACGTAAAACACCATCAAATTGATATTACTTCGGCATCTCCCGTGCCTCAAACCCCCGAAACCGTGGGTTGTACTGATTTACCTAGGGGGAAGTAGCTGGTGGCCGATAGTAGGCCTTTTGAGCGCCTGTCAGAGGCCCTCGGGCATGCCCTGCACACACTCGATTAT
>NZ_MOMO01000222.1:0-22976 GCF_009933855.1 Pseudomonas sp. SG-MS2
ATGAAGGGACGGCGACATGCAGCTGCTCGATTGGACTGGGAGGAGCGATCAGGCCCCACGCGCTGTTCTAGTTCTGGCGAAGAGCGATAAGGATCATCGTCCCTGATGAGCTGGTTATAGCCTCAGTCACACCGTGTGCAGCACGATGAGCCATTCACTGGTCGTGCTGACGTTCCAGCAACAAGGCTGGAAAGGGGTCGTCATCCACCAGCAGCCTTCGGCCTTTCCGCGGGAGGCGGTATGTCGCAGCCCAGCTACTCGTCGCTGGGGGCCATCCACAGGGCTGCTTTCTGAGGGGATAACGAACTAAAGACGCGAAATTTACGCGTTGGTGATTTTTTGTGGGAAGGACTAAACGTTTCGGGTGCGTATGCCGAACAGGTAAGTACGATGATCAAAAATCGATCATCTCTGATTGAGAAGGCTTGCGAAATGAAAAAGCTTTACCGTGCGCTCTGCATGATCTGCACTGCCATCGATTGCATCCTTTACGCGGCGCGCAACTACTGCATCGAGAACGATTGGGTTGTCTCGGGGGCTAAGAAGCTATTGGTGATCGGCGGGATTTTCATCGCCATCTGCTCTGCCATGCTCTGGCACGCCTCTGCGATCATGCAGGAACAGCTCGCAATTGCGGGGCATCTCGATCCGGCGGAAATGGTAGCTACCACCAAGGCATCAGCAATGCTAAATACTAAAGCCGCCATGCTGGGTGTTACCGCAGCGCTGATGAATGGCTTGTTCTATTGGCTTGGGACGCTGAACAACCTCAAGGACGATTAATCGAGTCTGTGTAGCTCGTAAATTGTGCTTCGGTCCGCCGACGGAGATGACGTGATCTCCGTCGTTGGGCTGGTTGCATCAACCGGGGCGGATCTCGATCAAGGGGCGGCATGTTGAGGGCGGGACGTCTCTTGAAGCATCGAGGCAAGTCTGCGGGCGCTCATCAGTGGCATGAACTCTTCCTGTCTTGCCTACTTACTGGAGCATGACCCACCACTGTATGGGTTGTAGGGACGTGGCTTAACGTCCTTAGCGTTCCATTGAGGTCTGATACCTGGCGAATCCTCTCGTAGAAGGTTATGTGCAATGAGCATTTCATTTGCAGCAATCAGATTCGCCTTCATAGTTTCGTAAGCGTGGCCACCCTCGTAGTATTCGCTTTTAGCGTGGTCGCGCTCCTCCTGCGCTCGCTTGACCTCCTGGTTCAGCTCAGCATTTTCATTCCAAGCGTTGTTTCTCTCTTCGAGGGCTGCGTCCGTTGCTGCCTGACCCTCCGAAACCTTTTTCTCATAGGCTTTGATTTCTCCGGCATGTGACCTTTTCAGTGTCGCGATCTCTTCACGAAGCTGAGTGATTTCGGCATCTTTCTCTTTCGATTTCTTGAGCCGTGCCTTGAGCTTCTTTTTGAGTGGGGCTTCGACCACCAGTTCGTGTTCAGCTCTGACCGTTTTAAGCAAATCGTTCAGTTTGCTGGCGGAAAATTCCATCAGCGTCTTGGACCGTTTGCCTTCGACTTGGGTGGTCGCGATCGAGGAGTAGAAACCCAGATCCATCGCGATTTCCCACCCTCTTGGAAGCTTCGTGCCAGCCTCATACTCTTTGCGAGTCGCCCGGCTTATGATCTTTCCAATGCTACTGCTCATCACATTTATCCTTGAGTTGGCAGGGGCTTTCTTCGGGCTGGAGCGAGGCCTAGCCTAAAAACGCCTGCATTTCCCTGCGCCTTCCACGAGTGAGGCGGCATCGTATCGGTATATAGCCATATGCCATTAGCAATTGCTAGCGACCAGGTCTGGATGCGTGGTGCATGGATTGATGCGCACGAGCTAAAGGAGGCTAGAGACCGGCTGGTTCACGTGTGCTCTGTGTACCCCGCTGGGCTCAATCGCCGGCTGCGGACTTGCGCTGCGCTCGCCGATGCTCAGCCGTAATTGGCGATGTGGTTAATGCGGATGCGTTAGGGGTACATCTGTACTCTTTATTGTTTGGCGTCATATGGTCTTAGCGAGGAGGAGGGCGGGCTGCATCGGCTAGGGCGTTCGAATGCTCTTCGTGCGCTGATGCAAACCATAAACATGACGTCCCGAGTCAGCCATGAAAGAGCGTTAATGGTCTCCTTCTGCTCCCCCCACTGAGAGGTCATGCAGATGCGGTATTGGCGCATGGCCGTCTCGCAGGGCGCAGTTCGAGAGCAACTGCAACTATCCAATGAATGGCTGCGATGGGTCACCAGGCGCCGGCCACCGATGCCTCTTTCAGCTTCACCTTTTCGGTTTTTCCCTTCATATCACCCATCATGATCCACGCAGGGATGGGCTTAGGTGGGCGCGTGTACCACGTCACGCAAGCGTTGATCACATCCTTCTGTAGAAGGCTCTGCGCGACCCGCCGCTCCAGATAGTCTGTCAGTTCCATGTTCGGGTCGAAGAAGAAATCCCCATTTTTGCTTAGATCGGCAGGGCTCGAAGTCATGGAATCAATGCGGCGCTGAAAGGATTTGGAGGGGGCGATGAAGTCGTGTTTGGCGGATTGGGAGGTCTCGGGGAAGATCGGACTCATGAAATCCAGGACGTGCTCACCGCAGGCTACCACCGCATGGAAGCCGTTCTCCGAGCTTTGTATCTCATCGTTGACCAAGTTTGCGAAGCAGAGAACATTGGATTCCCTTTCGTCGACCATGAGGCACATCGCGCCCGCAAGCGGGTGGGCTTCCTTACGGTAGTGGTGGCGAAGGATAGCTGCGCCGGCCATGCTGAAAAGCCAGCAGGCATGGGTTGTCTCTGCATCAGCAGAATCCAGAACGCTTCTAATGACCCGGTGGATTCGCAGGTAATCGAGAAGAGGGATTAGTTCTTGCGATTTTTTGCTCATACGGTTCCTGTAGCGGCGGTGCGGGCTCAAGATGTGCTGCCGATGATAGCCCATAGCTACATCTTGGCCAGCCTCCCCTGACCACACTCCGTGTGAAGGGATCCAGAGGCTAAAACAGTGCTCCTTGCGCCCGATCCTAACTAGGACCTCACGCGGCCTCGCTCTCCACCCCGCTGGTCTCATCCCGCTCCGCGGCTATTTCAACGTTCGTTTTGCCGTACTTCTCGATTTGGGCGTGAATGTTGAAATCTTCTGTAATGATGTCGTTGATCATGCCCTCATTAGCCATAACCAACGCCCTAGCGAGATCTAGATAATACTTGTAGGTAGTAGCGATGCTGCTATGCCCCATCTGTTTCATCAAAGTCTCGGCGAAAGCTGCATCAATTACATCTGCTGCCTCCGTCAGCAACAGGGCTCCTCGGTGTTGCACCATCATCATGGTCGGCCACCAATGGCGGGCTTGATAGAAATTGTTACCTTTGCGGAACGTTGGGTCTTTCTTGATCGCTAGCTCTGCTGCATAGGTGGTGGCATCTGAGATCATTTTTTCCGTGACTGGCTCGCCCTCGGATGTCAGAAAAAGAATCGAAGGTGGGCAGGCCTTCCCGTATTTCGCCTTGTATTTTTTCTTTCTCGCGGGATAGTCCTTCTTGATGTAGGTGCTTTCCAAATCTCTCAACGCATAGGCGGGTATGATAATCGTTCTCAGCTTATTGCCTTTACCGATTAGCGTGTATTCGTATTTGGTCTGCCCCTTGTCCATCGATGAGAACGGCATGATGTGCTTGTTTTCCGCATTGCCAAGGAACGGGAAGTCACAAAGCTCTGAAGGCCTCATTGCTGTGGAGAGAGCGAAGCAGAAAAGAGATGCGTAGACGCTATCTGGATATACAGAGATAAGTGTCAGGACGTCTTTATTTGTGATCAGCGACTTGGCCCTCCCTTGCTTCGCCTCTCGATCTAAGACTCGAATGGAGTCAGTATCGTATCGGACGCCCGCCTTCTTATGTACGTAAGAGAGCAGTGTGTCTCGTTTGAAGTTCGCGACCCAAGTCTGAAGCTGGATTTTCACGTTTGTCTGGATGCCGGCCTCCATGGCCCATCCAAACATGTTGAGCAAAATTTTAGCCTCTTCGAAGATTGTGTGGGAGCTGGGTCGTACGGCACTATTTTTAATTCTCTTGATCTGCCGCGAAATCTGCCATCTACGAATGTCTAGGTTTCGAACTCGCGTATGGTAATCCCCAGGGGACAGATCCTTGAAATAGCTCTGAGTGGCCAAAAATCTGTAAAATTTCGAGATGACGTTTGCATAGCGCCTCGATGTCATAATCGAGGAGCGGGTTTTTTTGTAGAGATAAAGGTTCGGTACACTCAGCAAGACTTTCTGCTTTTTTACTTCAGCGATCAGGATATAGTGCGAAACCTCATGCTCAAGCTCTACGCTGGTATAGGTTATTGGCTCAACATTGATTTTTAGGTTTTTCATATCACTTCACCTTGAAAACCCTGACCTCGTCGACGCCCCACGTAATCATGGGGGGCCTAGCTTTATCAGCGTGTGTAAATTCTTCCTCTGGCACATCCCGGTACCTGAATTTGCGATTTGCAGCCGTGATTGCTTCTGACGTGCTATGGGGCATGTGAATTGATATAGAATCCATCTTGGATAGCCGAGAGAGTGCGATGCCTACCTCTGCCTGGGAGAAAACCGGGAGGCGGAGACAAGCGGTGAGCTTGTTGATTTTGGCGGGAATCGACTCGCAGAAATCGCTGAACGGATAGAGAAAGCGATCCATATATATAATCAACTCTATCTTCGAAGGGTCAGGCAATTTGATAATGGCATCTATGGCTTCATCTATCGCCTTTTCTTTTAGATCCTCGTACTCATCAAAGCTCTGGCTCTCTTTGTAGGCGCTGTTGGCTTTTTCCAGGTCCGGCTCGAATGTCAGGAAATTTTTGGGGCTTTTGCTCGCGCCTTGGCTGGCCAGTTGCGATTCGGCCTCATTCATCTGAAGACGAGTCTGTCGAAGCTCAAGGGCGGTGAGCTTCTTAGTGAGCATTTCGTTGTGCTGCGTCTGGCTGGCCAGTAGCGCGCTCATCTCGTTGGCCTCGAACGCAAGAATGTCGTTGTTCATCAGAGAGGTGACGTGCTGCGACACCGCCTGCTCAAGCTCTTTAGCGTGGCGTTTCTTCAGGTCTTCGATGTCGTTTCGCAGTTGATCTGATTCACGATCTCGCTGAGCAAGGAAATTCCTCGAAGCATCCGGATCGTCGGCTAACAGCTCAGCGATGGACTGGCCTTCGCTGTAGGGCTTCAGGTCGCTGTAGAAGCGATTGAAGGATTGCCGGCTAATCTCCGCACGCTCTGCCAGCTTGCCAATGGGCAGCTTTTTTAGGCCGAACTCAAGCTGGTGCTCTTTGATCACCTCGATCAGGCGGGTTCGCGTATCTACAAGCTGGGTCATACGCTCACCGTGCTTGCGATGATCTGGCTGGCTTGGCTGTTCTGGCGATTGAGAGTTTCAAGGTGTTTGGAGTTGGACTCGATCTTCTGGGCAATAAGACGTTTGGCCTTGTCGGTCAAGCTGTCGCCGCCATTCTCCAGCACGGTGGTATAGAACTTCACGTTATCTGCAAGCGCCTGGGCCGCTTTACCAACCACTACCGCATGCTTGCAGCTGAGATCGCAGTGGGTGGGGTCCGGCAGCAGAGGCGAAGTGACGTCCTTTCTATGAGCCAGGCACGGCGGCAGGTTTGGCGCAGTGTGCGATTCGGATGAAAGGCAATAGCTGCCCAACGCCGTTCGGTGGATGAAGAGTGGCTCTCCCGAGGACAGCAAGTGCGAGATGTACACATAGATCGTCAACTTCAGCTGCTTGCCCGAAAATGCGTCTGGGCGGGCTTTGAGTCGATCCAGGATCCGCTCAGCTTGCGGACCCGAGGAAGCCCCTTCCTTGATGGAGGTGAGAAGCGACGTGAATTCTGCCGTGTAATTTTGTTCGATAGCCTGCGCCACCCCGCGAACGAGGTGGGGGTTGCGGGAGATATATTTCAGCGTCATCGAATAGCTTTTGTGGCCGAACAGGTGGCGAATGATGTCGATATTCCGCTCGCTGCGATTGATCAGGATCTCGGCGATCGTTTTCCTGAAGCGGTGCGAGTGGATACGGTCCACAGCTACCTCCGCGTTCAGCTCTCGCGTAATCGCTTGTATCATGCTGGTCGAGGGCTTGTTGACTGTTTTTCGGCCTTTGGTCGACTGGAATATGAAGTTTTGCGCCTTCAGGGTGTAGATAGAACGAAGCGTCTCCAGATCCTCAATTTTTTGGCCAATGTAGCTTGGCAGCGGAATGATGTCGTCTTCTCCATCGTAGCTCGGCTCATCGCTTGTCTTGAAGCGTTTGATTTTGAGTGCATAGCTACCGTCAGGATACTTGATCAAATCATCGAAGGTGAGAATGCACAGCTCTCCACTTCTCAGGCCTGTCAACAGCGCTAGGAGGATATAAACGGCGTTTCTGATTTTGTCTATGCTCGTAGCATAGGATCGTAGCCAGCTATAAATATGCTGCTGCTTCGTATTATATTCATATTCATAGCTCTTTTTAGAGGCCGAAAGTATTTCGGTTCCGTCTACGCTGATGTTTAGATTTTTTTCAACGTCATGGTCAGTTTCATAGCGAACAATCGCCGCTTTTGTCGTTGTGTCTAGTTGATGTTGTTTGACATAAGCGACGGTCTCAAGAAGTCTTGGAATAGCCTTATCTGTCCAGAAGAAGGCGTACTCGCAGAGCTTGCTGAGGTCTTCTTCAGAAAAGGGTTGCCAGGTGCTCAAGCTGCCGGAAAATTGCCGCATCACGTCTTTTCGGCGTTCAACTGTGTCTACTTTTTCCAGCTTTGCATTCATTTTCAGCTGAGCGGGAATAAGACCCTGTGTGGAGAGGGCTCCCCAAAGCCTAATCATGTAGTAAAGCGAATGATAATGTCGAGCAGAGTCAGAGTCTTTCGCTGCATCAAGGGCTCGATTGAGCATCCGGTAATTGATGAGGGCGAGAGATTCTGGCGTGCCGTCTAGGAAATTTGGCTCGAACAGGTACTTTTCTAGCATTCCAAAGTACATGGACTGACCATACGTGGTTGTAAAGCTGCGGATAGTGCCGAATGGTGAGAAATCAGGAATGAAGTGGTATGTGATGGCCTTTTTCAGCTCTCGCATTGGCTCTGGCATGCCGTCAAAATATATGCGCTTGACTGCACCATACCGGTTTGTATGAAGAGTCCAAACGTTCTCCCCGTACGTAGAGTGCGCAGAAATTGGGAAGTCCCCATTTGGGTATTCAGCAAGCTTAATGACCAGTCCGCCGGCGCGCTGCTGCAAAGGCACGTCACCGGTTTCTCTGAGCAGTTCCTCCAGCTCGGCTTCGGCTGCTTCCTCGATATCTGCTGCGTACTCTTGATCAAGCTCGTCGCTGAGGTCGTCATCGTCCTCTTCCACAATCTCGTCATCATCGTCTAGAGCGCGCCCGCCACCTACTGAGTCTTTTATCTGCGCTCCTTGGGGCAGGTCTCCCTCTCGTGCGCCGCTCTCACAGTCAAGTTCATCGTCTAGGTCATAGCTATCGAGGGCACAATCTGGGCCTTCATCTAGCGTTGCGGTGTCAACATAGCCGGCATAGATCAATTCGTTTGTCTGAGGCTTCTTGTTGGTCATTTCATGTCCTCTTCTTCAAAAATCAATTGCAAAAAATCAAGATCACGGGGGAGAAGGGCTGGGTTGCGGCGTTCATAGCGAGCCGCCCATTTAATAGCGTCGTCGTCATTCCACTCCTCCAAGATTGAGCTGATGATCGAGGACTCTGTCTCCAAGCTATTGCTGTAATCCGAGTCAGTCTCAAGCTGGTCATCAATCAGCTCGGTTACGTGGATCCTGCGCTGCATCAAATAAGGCAGTGATTCCTCGTGGATCATGCACTGCTCACAGAACAGGCAGTTTCTGATTGAGTAGCAACGATCTCCTTCCGCCACGTGGTTACGAGCGCCGATCCAAGTGGGCCTGCGTTGGTTCGAACAGCTCCACAGGGGAAGCTCGTGTCCAGGGATGTGAAATACCTTCATGGGGACATCAATCGCAGGCGCTTGCTTTAGGCCGAGCAGGCCAGTGAACTCTCGCTTACGCAACAACTCCAGAATTGCCTCCTGCTCAGACGCGAGGCGCTCGTAGCGCTCCTGTACGGCTGCGCCCGAGGAGTCGTAACTCACATCTGTCGTATTTTGATCGGAGTGATGCATCTGCATCGCCAGGAGCCCAAGTCCTGTGCTCTTCTCTTTGCGCTGGTAAAGGCTCCAGGTCGGGCGCAACCGCTTTGTAATGTCCTTCGCGCTCTTAAGCCGTGCGCCTTTCTCGTATACGGGGTAGAGGGTTAGGAAGTCCTTAACGCCGCGAGTGAAAGCTTTCAGGTTGTTGGCCGCCGTGTGGCGACCGCCCTTCGAGGGCCAAGATCCGTAGTAACGAAGGCAGAGGAAGAGATCGTTGTAGGGCACCTTTTCTTGGCCAAACGGCCTGACATCAAATTCGTAACCCACCAATGGCTCTGCGAGCTTCTCGGCTAGCTTGAGTAGGTTGTAAACGGAATACTTGTCGTGTCGGTTGCTGGAGGCAATGACATCCTTGGGGGCGTAATACGGCTTATCGAGACCCTGGGAGCGGTTTTTCTCTGATTGAACGATGACCTGCGATTCGGAAGCTGCACCTGTCAATGGGTGCTCCATGTTGTCACCGTCGACGCACAGCACCGACTCTTTATTCCAGTTGCTCTGGAGCATGGCAAACAAGATGATGCACGACATGTCAACCATGGTTGGGTAGTACGCACCGAGGACATCGTCCCAAGGCCGGACAGGGTGCTTGATGAGGCGCTTCGCACCCACTCGATTCCACCGGAATAGCATGAGCTGAACGATGTCTTGGCAGTCACCCCTCGATATCAAGTATTTGGGGGCGTAAGTGGTGGCGATAGACTCCAAAGAGAGGTCCATAGGGTAACCGTGCTTTAGCAGGGTTTTGTGGACTCGGCTTTCGTCGGGGTCCCAGTGCCACAGGCTGTTGTGTACAAAGGGATCAGTAGGGGACTCAAAGCGATAGCAATCCGGGCGTGCCTCATAGAGCTTGTTGAACTCAACCAAAAGATCAGGGCTGTCCATAAGGGCCGCAAGCTCAGGGTCGTTTGTATGCTTTATTTTGTCCGCAACCACACGAGTTGAAACCTTCAGCTTCGTGTCGCGACGAAACTGAGCCCATTTGAAGATATTCTCTCGGGTATGGTTTGGGGTGTAAGTCTGAATGACATCATCAAACACATAAGGCTCGGCTGTCGCCACTGCTTCGCGAAAAGCTAGCTTCTCATAGAGTGTATCAACGTGCGTCTTGAGCGCGCCCACGAGCATCTCATACGCCTCACCCGTCAATGGAAGCGTCTTCTTATGGTCTTTGCCTGTGATCGATGGCAACTGAACCTGCGGCAACAGATCTGTTTCTTTGGCGATTAGGGTGATTGCTGATTTGAGCTTGCTCGCGTTGCTTTTCTTCTCTTGATTCGCAAGCAGGTAGGTCCGGAAGTTGTTGAAGACTTCTGCGCTGATATCCGTCAGGTATTTTAGGCCCAAGCTTTCGGGGTTTCGCTCGTTGAAGTCTTTGGCAAAGTCGAAAAATAGCATGATGGCTTGGCGCAATGCGTAGCCCGAAAGCCTGCGGTGCGTAGCGGCGTACTTGACGAATACCAGGTGTAGAGACAAGCATAGTGGAGACTGCTTGTCCCAGAAAGGGTGGCCTTGGTAGTTGCAGGGGATAGGCTGTGAGTCGGTTGTGGGGGCTAGTTCATAGGAGCTTTCTGTTGCTGGGATGAAGCGGAAGTTCACTGCGCTGTTTCCTTTTGCCCATTCTATATCGCGCAGCGAACCTTCAAAGAAGCCCAGGCCTCCTCAATTTTTTGTCGGTAATCTGCAATGGTTCCATTATTATGAATAACAGTATCGGAACTTGCAACTGCAATGCCGGCTTCGGACGAATGCTCTTTGATCTTTGTCGCGTCATCTCGGACGATATGCCAGATCTCACCACCAAGATCTCGGATGTATTTGGCTTCATTTTCGAACCGAATATCCTTGATGATGATGACCTCTTTTCGGTCGAGGAGAAGTTCGGGGTGAGTTGGTTTTTCTGGGTGGAAAGTGTTTATATGATTTACACGCCTAGTTGCAAAGTCAGGAAACTCTTGGGTTGCGAGCTTCTTTACTAGGGCGATTGCGGTCTCTGGAGATATGCCCCAGAAGCTGTCTATTTCGGTCTTGGTCGTGGACCAAATCTGCTCGTCGCTGAAGCCGAAGAACTCTTGAGTGGCACGCATGAACGGCGTTTCAGGATCTCGCGCTTCTGCTTCTGTTAGCGGGCGGGGAAGCAGAGGGGGAGTGTTAATCTCACGGTCAGCACGCTTCAACCAATGAAGTGCGTCATGGCTGTCACGCAACCATTCGGTACCGACCAGCTGGAAGAATTCACGTGGCGACATATCCCATGCCTCCAGCCGCACCTCCTTTGCGGTATCATCCCAGGTTTGAGAATTCGATAATCCGAACAGTGACTGACATCCAGCCTTCAGCGGATTGGCTAGGGCGTAGCTAGCTATCTCCGGATGCTCCATCAGGAAAGCGGCACCTGTGTCCTTCCCTGATCTCGCCTTTGCAGCGAGGCCGATGATCTTTTTCACTGGGTTCTCTCCGGGCAAAAGCTTGATTCTAAAGGCTTTCAGGGGAGAAATTCGAGGTTTACATACAAAGGCTTTCCGAAACATATCATGACGTTTACATATTTAGACGTTCCGAAACAAGACGCTACCTACGCCTACCAAGGCGGTGGCCGCGGCCTTTCGGTAGAGCGGATCGCCGTGCTCGAGCAGTTCGTTCAAGGCGAGCTGCGCCCCGACCTGACGCTGGTTTTCGACCTGCCGGTGGAAGTAGGTTTGGCCCGTGCTGCTGCCCGTGGGCGGCTGGATCGTTTCGAGCAGGAGGGCCAGGCCTTCTTCGAGGCCGTGCGCCAGGCTTACCTGCAGCGCGCCCGGCGCGAGCCGCAGCGCTACGACCTGCTGGACGCGGCGCAGCCGCTGGAAGCCGTGCAGCGCGCCATTGACGCGCTGTTGCCGGGCATCCTGGAGCGTTGCCGTGGCTGAAGCCTACCCTTGGCAGCAGGCGCTGTGGCAGCAGTTGGCGGGCCGTGCGCAGCATGCCCACGCCTACCTGCTGCACGGGCCGCAGGGTATCGGCAAGCGCGCCTTGGCCGAGCGCCTGATGGCCCGCTTGTTGTGCCAGCAGCCACAGGGGCTTGATGCCTGCGGGCAGTGCAAGTCCTGCTTGCTGCTCAAGGCGGGCAGCCATCCGGACAACTTTGTGCTGGAGCCTGAAGAGGCTGACAAGCCGATCAAGGTCGATCAGGTGCGCGAGCTGGTGTCGTTCGTCGTGCAGACGGCGCAGTTGGGCGGGCGCAAGGTCATCCTGATCGAGCCGGTCGAGGCGATGAACGTCAATGCGTCCAACGCCCTGCTCAAAAGCCTGGAAGAGCCTTCCGGCGACACCGTGCTGCTGCTGGTCAGCCACCAGCCCAGCCGGCTGTTGCCGACCATCAAGAGCCGCTGCCAGCAGGTCAGCTGCCCGCAGCCGAGCCTTGCCCAGAGCCAGGCCTGGCTGGCCACCGCGCTGGCCGGCAGTGACGAGGCCGAGCGTGACGAGCTGCTGACCCTCGCTGCCGGCTCGCCGTTGATGGCGGTGAACCTGCAGGCCCAAGGTGTGCGCGAGCAACGTGCGCTGGTGACCGATGGGGTGAAAAAGCTGCTTAAGCAGCAGCAATCACCCAGTCAGCTGGCCGAGGCGTGGAGTGGTGTGCCCTTGTTGCTGCTGTTTGACTGGTTCTTCGACTGGTCGCACCTGATCCTGCGTTATCAATTGACCCAGGACGAGGAGGGGCTAGGCTTGGCCGATATGCGCAAGGTGGTGCAATACCTTGCGCAGAAGAGCCGGCAGGCCAAGGTACTCGAGGTGCAGGCGTGGATTCTCGAGCAGCGCCAGAAGGTGCTGGGCAAGGCCAACCTCAACCGCGTGCTGCTGCTGGAAGCCTTGTTGGCCCATTGGGTGCAGTTGCCCGGCTCCCGCTGATTTTTCATTTTTCATGTGTGACGTCTCCCATGCTCGTAGATTCTCATTGCCATCTCGACCGTCTTGACCTCAGTGCCCATCAGGGCTCCCTCGATGCCGCCCTGCAGGCGGCCCGCGAGCGCGGGGTCGGGCATTTTCTGTGTATCGGTGTCAGCGCCGAAAATGCCGGGGCAGTGAAGGCGCTGAGCGAGCAGTACGCCGATGTCGACTGCTCGGTGGGCGTGCACCCGCTTGACCTGGCCCCCGGCGAGACCCCAGCGCTGGAATGGCTCCTGCGCGAACTGGCGCACCCGCATGTCGTCGCGATCGGTGAAACCGGGTTGGACTACCACTACGAGCCGGAGGCGGCCGAGCTGCAGCAGGCGTCGTTCCGCCTGCACCTGGAGGCGTCGCGCCAGACCGGCAAGCCGGTGATCGTGCATACGCGAGCAGCCAAAGCCGACACCTTGGCGCTGCTGCGTGAGGCCAGCCTGCCGCAGGCCGGCGTGCTGCATTGCTTCACCGAGGACTGGGAAATGGCCAAGGCGGCTCTGGACCTGGGCTACTACATTTCGCTGTCCGGTATTGTCACCTTCCGCAATGCCGATGCGTTGCGCGAGGTGGCGCGACAGGTGCCGGTCGATCGCTTGCTGGTGGAGACCGATTCGCCTTACCTGGCTCCGATTCCTTACCGTGGCAAGCCTAACCTGCCGCAGTATGTGCGTGAGGTGGCCGAGTACGTGGCTTCCTTGCGCGGCGTCAGTTGTGAGCAGTTGGCCGGGCAGACCACCGACAACTTCAAGCGGTTGTTCCCTTTGGCCCGGGTAGCCTGAGCCCGGCGCTGACTTTCAAGGGCGCTGCAAATCTGCCCGTGGCCCCAGCTGCGCCATTGAGGCAAAAAAAACCCGGGTTCTGGGGGAGGAATCCGGGTTAAGACCATTAGGAGTAAAACAAAGGTACGCGGTCCGTGAGCACCTTTATCGACGCGCCACTGGGGGGGATGCGCCGCGCCAACACTTCAAGTATTGGTCAGGTTTGGCGCAGTGCCAGTGCCAATTGTTCGTTTTTTAAACAGATTTGGAATACGCCCGGGCCCGCTTCCTTCCTCAGCGCATGGCCAGGCGCCGTACTTGCTGCACAGCTTCGTCGATAAGCCGCTCACTGGTATAGAAGTGCGGCGAAAAGCGCACACCTGGGCCTCGTAGGGCACAGATCGTCCGCTCTGCGGTCAGGCTGCGGTGAATGTCTGCGCTGTTCTGGCCGCAAATACTGAATGTGACGATTCCACCCCGTCGCGCCGGGCTATCCGAGCTGTGCAACTGGACCCCGGAAATACCCGCCAGCCCTTGGTGCAACTGCTCGACACGATACTGCAATTGCCGGGCAACTTCGTCCATGCCGACTTCCTCGAGCAGCGACAGGCTGGCCTCCAGCGCGCAGGCGCCGAGCATGTTCGGGCTGCCGCATTCGAACCGCCGTGCGCTGCGGGCGGGCTGCCATTGGCGGCGTTCGAAGTCACCCAGATTATCCAGCATGTGCCAGCCATAGGCGTTGAGCCTTAGCTGCGGGCGCAGCGCGGCCCTGCAGTAAAATACCCCCAGGCCTTCAGGGCCCAGCATCCATTTGTGCCCGTCAGCCATGGCGAAATCACACTCATAGCGCTGCACGTCGAAAGGCAGGGCGCCAATTTGCTGAATGGCATCGACGCAGAACAGTACCTTGCGTGCCCGGCACCCCTGGCCCAGGCGCGTCAGGTCCAGGCGCAGGCCGCTGCCGAACTGCACGGCGCTGACCGCCAGCAGGCGTGTGCGCCGGTTGCAGGCCGCCAGTAGCGAAGCCTCCGGATCGGCCCCGGCGAGGCTTGCCTGAACCACCTCGACGCCGCGATCGGTCAGCGCCTCCCAGACAACCCGGTTGGAGGGGAACTCCTCGTCGCTGATCACCACCTGGTCGCCGGGTTGCCAGTCCAGGCCGAAAGCTACCAGTGACAGCGCCTCGGAAGTGTTCTTGACCAGCGCGATATCGCCGCGTGAGGGTGCGTTGAGCAGGCGCGCGAGCCGCTCACGCAGGCGTCGCTCGGTGGCCAACCATGCCGGGTAGTCACTGGCGCCCAGGTTCACGTTTTCCCGCGCAAAGCGCGCCACGGCTTCGCTGGCCCTGCGTGGCCAGGGGGCGATGGCCGCGTGGTTCAGGTAGCGCAGCCCCGGAGCCTGGTCAAACTCATCGTGAAACATAGACATGGTTGGATGATCCGTGCAATTTGCTGCAAGTTAGGCATAATAAACCGCTTCAATGTCATCCAGTCCTTCCCATGCAGAAAGAACCTCGTAAGGTCCGTGAGTTTCGCCGTCGCGAACAGGAAATCCTCGATACTGCGCTCAAGCTGTTTCTCGAACAGGGTGAAGACAGTGTCACCGTCGAGATGATTGCTGACGCTGTAGGTATCGGCAAAGGTACGATCTACAAGCACTTCAAGTCCAAGGCGGAGATCTACCTGCGCCTGATGCTCGACTACGAGCGTGACCTGAATGCGCTGTTGCATTCGGCCGATGTCGACCGCGACAAGGAGGCGCTGTCGCGCGCCTATTTCGAGTTCCGCATGCGCGACCCGCAGCGTTACCGGTTGTTCGATCGCCTGGAAGAAAAGGTGGTCAAGGGCAACCAGGTGCCGGAGATGGTCGAGGAGCTGCACAGCATCCGTGCCTCCAACTTCGATCGGCTGACCCAGCTGATCAAGGGCCGCATCAGCGAAGGCAAGCTCGAAGACGTGCCGCCATACTTCCATTACTGCGCCGCCTGGGCCTTGGTGCACGGTGCCGTGGCGCTCTACCACTCGCCATTCTGGAGCAATGTGCTCGAGGACCAGGAAGGTTTCTTCCAGTTCCTCATGGACATCGGCGTGCGCATGGGCAACAAGCGCAAGCGTGACCCGGAACCCGCGAACTGAAGCGCTCCGTCCCGGTCGGTTGAATTCGGTGTGGAACGGGGGCTTGCAAAAACCTGAATTTTGAGTCAGGTTTTGCCGGCCCCGTTTCATCCATGCCGGAGTCATTCATGATTGTCGATCGTCAAGGCAGGCGTTTTCGCAACCTGCGCGTCAGCCTGACGGCTGCCTGCAACTATGCCTGCAGCTACTGCGTGCCCAACGGCAAACGCCTGGTTGCGGCGCAGGATGAGCTGTCCGCCGAGGCGCTGGCCCGCGGGGTGGCCTATCTGATCGAGGCAGCCGGTATTGAGCGCCTGCGTATTACCGGCGGTGAGCCACTGGTCAGCCCCAGGCTGGATGCTTTTTTGGCTGCAGTGGCCAAGCTCGAGCTCCAGGACATCACCCTGACTACCAATGGTCAGTTGCTCGGGCGCAAGTTGCCGCAGTTGCAGGCGGCCGGCATCCGTCGTCTGAATGTGTCCCTCGATACGCTCGACCCCCAGGCATTTCGGCGCATCGCCCGTGGTGGCGACCTGACCAGCGTTCTCGCGGGCATGCAGCAGGCCAGTGCCAGGGGCATGCAGATCAAGGTCAACATGGTACCCATGCGTGGGCAGAACCTGGACCAGGTTGTGCCCATGCTCGACTACTGCCTGGCCCGCGGTTTCGAACTGCGTTTCATCGAACTGATGCGCATGGGCCATCTGGCCCGTGATCACAACGCATTCCTGCAGCAGTTTGTGGGGCTCGACCAACTGCTGGATCTGATTGGCCACGCGCATGCATTTGAGAGGGCCGATGCGCCGCTGGATGCCACTGCGCTGCGTTACCAGGTGCCGGGCAAGGGCCATTTCGGCGTGATCGCCAACGAGAGCGTACCGTTCTGCCGGAGCTGCTCGCGCCTGCGCCTGTCATCTACCGGCTGGCTGCACGGGTGCCTGTCGTCGAGCAACCGTCACTTTGTCGGCGATCTGCTGGAGCAGCCCCGTCATCAGGCGCTCCCAGCCCTGCAGCGGTTGCTGGTCAAGGCGTTGGCCGACAAACAGGCGCTGGCGTTTTCCGGTGACGTGATGGTGATGAAGGTGATTGGCGGCTGATCTGGCGCAAAAGCTGCATCCGCCGGCTATTCGCCGGTTTTTCGTCGCCGGTCACTGGAGGAAAGATGCGTAGCCTGGTCTTGCTGCTGGCGCTTATGGCGCTGGGCGGCTGCATGAATGTCAGCGATATGGGCGAGGGCGTCCGTTACCACATGAGCGATGCCGGCCTGCTGGATCACAGCGACACACGCCGCACGCTGTCGATTCGCCTGCAGCCCGATTCGTTCATCTTCATCGGCCAGGGCGCCTTCATGCCGCCAAGCAAAGGGCCAGTACCGAAGCAGAACGTGGTTGCCGAGGAGGCCTTCAAGAGCTTCGTCGAGTATTTTCCGCTGGTACGGCGCGCCCAGGGCCCGCTGGGCCTCGAAGAGGCCATCGCCGAGGCCCGCTCGGTCGGCGCCGACTATGTGCTGTATACCCGTTTTGCCCGCACCGACGACCGTATCGGCAATGGCGATGAGTGGTATGACGAGCAGGCTGTCGACCGCCTGGGCTGGGACACCGGTGTGGTGCAGATGATGCTGATCGAAACCAGTACCCGCTACCTCATCGACACTGCGCGAATCAAAAGCCGTGGCGGTTTGTTGACGTTCCACGACAATGCTCCGCAGGATTTGCTCGCAGCGCCGATGCGCGAGTACGCTCGTAGCCTTCTGGGCATGAGTGAGTGAGGGCAGGGTGATGACAGATTCCGGCAAGGCCAATGATCTTCTGGCGCAGTTACCCAAGCACAAGGGCCTGCCGCCGGTGCATCTGTGGAATCCGGACTTCTGTGGCGATATCGATATGCGTATTGCCCGTGACGGTACCTGGTACTACCTGGGCACGCCGATCGGGCGCAAGCCGATGGTGCGCTTGTTTTCCACCATCATCCGCCGGGATGGCGACGACTACTTCCTGGTCACGCCGGTAGAGAAAGTGGGTATTCGGGTCGACGATGCGCCGTTCGTTGCCGTTGCGCTGGATGTGCGGGGCACGGGCGAGCAGCAGGTGCTGAGTTTTACCAGCAACGTCGAGGATCAGGTAGAGGCCGGGCCGCGCAATCCGCTGCGGGTAGAGGTTGACCCTGTCACTCAGGAGCCTTCGCCTTATGTGCTGATGCGCAACAATCTAGAGGCGTTGATCCATCGCAATGTGTTCTACCAGTTGGTCGAGCTGGCGGTGCCTCGTGAGATCGATGGCGAGCAATGGCTGGGCGTCTGGAGCCATGGGCAGTTCTATCCCATCGGGCGCAACTGCTGAATACCTCGGCGTAGCAATAAAAAAAACCTCCAGTGCTTGCGCATCTGGAGGTTTTTAGTATTTGGCTCCGCGACCTGGACTCGAACCAGGGACCCAATGATTAACAGTCATTTGCTCTACCGACTGAGCTATCGCGGAATCTGCGCATATCTTACCGATTGCCAGGGGCAAGTCAACCCGCCCCCAGCGAATCAGCCAGCCAAATCAAGCAGTTACAGCACCTCTACGATGGCCTTGGTGACCACGTGGATGTTGCTCTGGTTCAGTGCGGCCACGGCGATGCGGCCGGTGTCCAGTGCATAGATGCCGAACTCGTTCTTAAGGCGTGCCACTTGCTCTACGGTCAGGCCCGAATAGGAGAACATGCCCGCTTGGCGGCCAACGAAGCTGAAGTCGCGCTTGGCGCCGTACTCGGCCAGCAGTTCGACCATCTGCTTGCGCATGCCGTGGATGCGCTGGCGCATTTCACCCAGCTCGGCTTCCCACATCTGGCGCAGTTCGGCGCTGTTGAGTACGGTGGCAACGATGGTTGCGCCGTGGGTCGGCGGGTTGGAGTAGGTGGTGCGGATCACGCGCTTGACCTGCGACAGCACGCGGGTGCTTTCGTCTTTGTTGCCGGTCACGATCGACAGTGCGCCAACGCGCTCGCCGTACAGCGAGAACGACTTGGAGAACGAGCTGGAAACGAAGAAGTCCAGGCCCGACTCGGCGAACAGGCGCACGGCGAAGGCGTCTTCGCCGATGCCCTCGCCAAAGCCCTGGTAGGCCATGTCGAGGAACGGTACGTGGCCCTTGGCCTTGACCACTTCCAGAACGTTTTTCCAGTCGTCCAGGCCCAGGTCGACGCCTGTCGGGTTGTGGCAGCAGGCGTGCAGGACAATGATCGAGCCAGACGGCAGGTTGTTCAGGTCTTCGAGCATGCCGGCGCGGTTGACGTCGTTGCTCGGGGCGTCGTAGTAGCGGTAGTTCTGTACCGGGAAGCCGGCCGTTTCAAACAGGGCGCGGTGGTTCTCCCAGCTCGGGTCGCTGATGGCGACCACGGCATTGGGCGACAGGCGCTTGAGGAAGTCGGCGCCGATCTTCAGTGCACCGGTACCGCCAACGGCCTGCACGGTAACCACGCGGCCAGCGGCCAGCAGTGGCGACTCGGCGCCGAAGATCAGTTTCTGCACGGCCTGGTCGTAGGTGGCGATGCCGTCGATCGGCAGGTAGCCGCGCGAAGCGTGCTGGGCGGCACGCTGGGTTTCGGCTTCGATCACGGCGCGCAGCAGCGGAATGCGGCCTTCCTCATTGCAGTACACGCCCACACCCAGGTTGACCTTGTCGGTACGGGGATCGGCGTTGAATGCTTCGTTGAGGCC
Organism: Pseudomonas sp. SG-MS2; assembly: GCF_009933855.1. NCBI lineage: Bacteria > Pseudomonadati > Pseudomonadota > Gammaproteobacteria > Pseudomonadales > Pseudomonadaceae > Pseudomonas > Pseudomonas sp. SG-MS2. The sequence continues at coordinate 18,690 of NZ_MOMO01000222.1, forward strand.
CAGAATGGGGTCGCGGGGTGCCAGCTCGACAGCGGAAAACAGGCTCATTGTTACCTTGGCTCTGAATGGAGAGTGATAGGGCGTACACGCTCCAGCCGAATGCACTGAAGCGGTGCACAAACGGGGAGTCAGTATAGTGATACCGACCGGTCACTGCGACAGTGTGGCGCAGCTTTTCCGGCTATTTGCGCAAATTTTTTTCAACCATTGGTCGAATTGCCCGGTCCACCGCAGTGAGCGTTCATACCGCCGCCTTGAATGCGGCCCCAGGCGGGCGCATTTGGGTATAGACTACTGGCTAAATTTACAGTTGCTGCGTTACCGCGAGGTCCGACATGTCCGAGTTCCAGCTCGTCACCCGTTTTCAGCCGGCCGGCGACCAGCCCGAGGCTATCCGCCAGATGGTAGAGGGCATCGAGGCAGGCCTGTCGCACCAGACCCTGCTCGGTGTGACCGGCTCGGGCAAGACCTTCAGCGTTGCCAACGTCATTGCGCAGGTGCAGCGCCCGACCTTGGTGCTGGCGCCCAACAAGACGCTCGCCGCGCAGTTGTATGGCGAGTTCAAGGCGTTCTTCCCGAACAACGCCGTCGAGTATTTCGTTTCCTATTACGACTATTACCAGCCCGAAGCCTACGTGCCTTCCTCGGACACCTTCATCGAGAAGGACGCTTCGATCAACGATCATATCGAGCAGATGCGGCTTTCAGCGACCAAGGCGCTGCTGGAGCGTCGCGATGCGATCATCGTCACCACGGTTTCATGCATCTACGGCCTGGGCAGCCCCGAAACCTACCTGAAGATGGTCCTGCACGTCGACCGCGGCGACAAGCTTGACCAGCGCGCGCTGTTGCGCCGCCTGGCCGATCTGCAGTACACGCGCAACGAGATGGACTTTGCCCGTGCCACCTTCCGGGTACGCGGCGACGTCATCGATATATTCCCGGCCGAATCGGACCTCGAAGCCATCCGCATCGAGCTGTTCGACGACGAGGTGGAGAACATCGCTGCGTTCGACCCGCTCACCGGGGAAGTCTTCCGCAAGTTGCCGCGTTTCACCTTCTACCCCAAGAGCCATTACGTTACCCCGCGGGAAACCCTGCTGGAGGCGGTGGAAGGGATCAAGGATGAACTCAAGGACCGCCTCGAGTACCTGCACAAGGCCAACAAGCTGGTCGAAGCCCAGCGCCTGGAGCAGCGTACCCGGTTCGACCTGGAGATGATTCTCGAACTGGGTTACTGCAACGGCATCGAGAACTACTCGCGCTACCTGTCCGGGCGCCCGGCCGGTGCACCGCCGCCCACCCTCTACGACTACCTGCCGGCCGATGCGCTGCTGGTGATCGACGAATCCCACGTCAGCGTTCCGCAGGTCGGGGCGATGTACAAGGGCGACCGCTCGCGCAAGGAAACGCTGGTCGAGTACGGCTTTCGCCTGCCATCGGCGCTGGACAACCGGCCGATGCGCTTCGATGAGTGGGAGTCGGTCAGCCCGCAAACCATCTTTGTCTCGGCAACGCCCGGGCCTTACGAGGCCGAGCACGCCGGGCGGGTGGTCGAGCAGGTGGTGCGCCCGACCGGGTTGGTCGACCCGCAGGTCGAGGTGCGTCCGGCGCTGACCCAGGTCGACGACCTGCTGTCGGAAATCCACAAGCGTGTGGCGCTAGGCGAGCGGGTGCTGGCCACCACGTTGACCAAACGCATGGCTGAGGATCTCTCCGACTACCTGGCCGATCACGATGTGCGGGTGCGCTACCTGCACTCGGACATCGATACCGTGGAACGGGTCGAAATCATCCGTGACCTGCGCCTGGGCACTTTTGATGTACTGGTTGGCATCAACCTGCTGCGCGAGGGCCTGGACATGCCCGAGGTGTCACTGGTGGCGATCCTGGACGCCGACAAGGAAGGGTTCCTGCGCTCCGAGCGCTCGCTCATCCAGACCATCGGGCGTGCCGCGCGCAACCTCAATGGCCGCGCGATTCTCTATGCCGATCAGATAACCGGCTCCATGCAGCGTGCCATCGATGAAACCGAGCGCCGCCGCGAGAAGCAGATCGCTTTCAACCAGGCCAATGGCATCGTGCCCAAGGGCGTGGTCAAGGACATCACCGATATCATGGAAGGCGCCACCGTGCCGGGGTCGCGCAGCAAGAAGCGCAAGGGCATGGCCAAGGCCGCCGAGGAGAGCGCCCGTTACGAGGCCGAACTGCGCACGCCGGGCGAGATCACCAAGCGCATCAAGCAACTGGAAGAGAAAATGATGCAGTTTGCCCGCGACCTGGAATTCGAGGCGGCGGCGCAGTTGCGCGACGAGATTACCAAGCTGCGCGAGCGGTTGATTACCAGTTGAAGCCTGGTTCGGTCCTTGGGGAGCGGCATGATTTTTGGCGGTCTCCAGGCGTCCGATAGCCCAATAACCCACCTCCCGCGCTGGAGCGCGGTGCCCGCACCCTGCTAACATCGTGCCTTTGTTTCATCTTTCGTTCGAGACCCTCCATGACCACCGTACGCACGCGTATCGCGCCATCGCCCACGGGCGACCCCCATGTCGGCACCGCCTACATCGCCCTGTTCAACTACTGCTTCGCCAAGCAGCATGGCGGTGAGTTCATCCTGCGCATCGAGGACACCGACCAGTTGCGCTCGACCCGCGAGTCGGAGCAGCAGATCTTCGACGCCCTGCGCTGGCTTGGCATCGAGTGGAACGAAGGCCCGGATGTGGGCGGCCCGCACGGCCCGTACCGGCAGAGCGAGCGCGGCGAGATCTACGCCCAGTACGCCAAGCAACTGGTCGATGCCGGCCATGCGTTCTACTGCTTCTGCACCGCCGAAGAGCTGGAGCAGATGCGCGCCGAGCAGATGGCCCGTGGCGAAACCCCGCGCTACGATGGCCGCGCGTTGCTGCTGAGCGACGAGGAAGTGCAGCGCCGCCTGGCCGCTGGCGAGTCCCATGTGATCCGCATGAAGGTACCGAGCGAAGGTATCTGCGTGGTCCCGGACATGCTCCGTGGCGATGTCGAGATCCCATGGGACCGCATGGACATGCAGGTGCTGATGAAGAACGACGGCCTGCCGACCTACTTCCTGGCCAACGTGGTCGACGACCACCTGATGGGCATCACCCACGTACTGCGCGGTGAAGAGTGGCTGCCATCGGCACCCAAGCTGATCAAGCTGTACGAATACTTCGGCTGGGAGCAGCCCAAGCTGTGCTACATGCCGCTGCTGCGCAACCCGGACAAGAGCAAGCTCTCCAAGCGCAAGAACCCGACCTCGGTGACCTTCTACGAGCGCATGGGCTTCATGCCTGAGGCCATGCTCAACTACCTCGGCCGCATGGGCTGGTCGATGCCGGACGAGCGCGAGAAGTTCTCCCTGGCCGAAATGGTCGAGCACTTCGACCTGTCGCGTATCTCTCTGGGCGGCCCGATCTTCGACATCGAGAAGCTGTCGTGGCTCAACGGCCAGTGGCTGCGCGAACTGCCGGTGGCAGAATTCGCCGCGCGCGTGCAGAAGTGGGCGTTCAACAGCGACTACATGATGAAAATCGCCCCGCACGTGCAGGGGCGGGTCGAAACCTTCAGCCAGGTTGCTCCGCTGGGTGGTTTCTTCTTCGAGGGCGCGCTCAAGCTCGACGCCAAACTGTTCGAAAGCAAGAAACTCTCCGCCGACCAGGTGCGCCAGGTGATGCAGTTGATCCTGTGGAAACTGGAAAGCCTTCGCCAGTGGGAAAAAGAGCGTATCACCGGCTGCATCCAGGCAGTGGTCGAAGCGCTGGAGCTGAAGCTGCGTGACGCCATGCCGCTGATGTTCGCCGCCATCACCGGCCAGGCCAGCTCGGTGTCGGTGCTCGATGCCATGGAGATCCTCGGCCCTGACCTTACCCGCTATCGCCTGCGCCAAGCCCTGGACCTGCTCGGTGGTGTGTCGAAGAAAGAAAACAAAGAGTGGGAAAAGCTGCTGGCCAACATCGCCTGATGCGGCTTTGACGCGGGGCCATTGCCAGCGGGCTATGCCGCTGGCAATGGTTCAAGTGCTCAAAAGCAGAGTGCGCAAATCAGGGCAGGGTGGTAAGTGGTTGTTATCTGTGAAAAAACTTTTGGATATTTTCAAAATTTCGTTTGACAGCCCTGCAATCCGAACTTAATATGCGCCCCGTCCACAGCGATGAACGAAACGAAGTGCCAGGCACCCAGCCGGTGATTCAGTTCAAAGCGACATTGTGGGGCTATAGCTCAGCTGGGAGAGCGCCTGCATGGCATGCAGGAGGTCAGCGGTTCGATCCC